>JAUYSE010000004.1 GCA_030696465.1 Legionellaceae bacterium | reverse complement strand
TTTTATTTGGTCATTTATGTGTTTTTTAAGGGGACAATTTATGAAACTGGAATTCTTCCAATAATGAACTATATTTACCGTTATAGTGAGTTATTTTGACAATTTGGGGAGAGAGACATGGCTTTATCTAGATATGACCTTAGTGAGCTATTACCTTCGTTGGCTATAGGCAATAGTGATGCATGGGAGACTTTTCTTGAGGGACTAAACGAAAAGGAGACTATAGATAACTTATCTTGGATTATCTCGGATACGGATGCGTTGACTAGCTCTTATGGATTGACTGTGTGTGCTAAAATATGTGAAATCTCCGGAAATATTAGGAATTCTGGTTGTAGTATGTATCTAGAGATTCCTGATAGAAAAGAAAAGGCAATTGAATTATACAAAAAAGCTTTAGAGATCGATTCAACTAACCAATTGGCTCAATATTTTTTAAATGCACTTCAGGTACCTGTTCTTCCGGTAGTGGAGCAGAGCGGTTCTCATCCAACGATGTCCCATCAGTCGGAGCATGTATCCCCCTCGATACCATCATCAGTGCCCAATAGTTCAGCTCCTCCCCCTATACCTCCGTCAGCAGAGCCCTCTACCCCAATGAGTCCACAAGAGAGTTTCCAGCACGCCCAGCAAGTGGTGACAAAGGGCCAAGAACCTTTGTATACCCCTTCATTTAATCATACTGCTCATCAACAACAAACTCGTCCATCGACTGGGAGTTCTACCATGACACATACCTCACCAGTAATCAGCTTGGCTGAACGCCAATCTTATTTAATGCGACATGGATTTGATGATCAATTAAAAATGGTTGAAACCTTAGCGCAAGAGTGGTCTATACGAAAAGATGAAGAATCTCTGCTGAAGAAATTATCAAACAAAATACGTGGTCCTCAGACAGATTTTCGTAAAGGACTTAAGGCGGTAGGGAAAGAGTCGGATAATATAGGGACAGCAAGACGCAGCGTTTTGGCTTTATCGAAACAATTAAATGATGCAAAAGACGCTTTTATGGCAGATGGTGATGGGGTACGCTTGGCAAGTGTTTGTGATAGCGCGATGGGTGGTGCAAGCCTCGTATTGGAAAAACACCGTAAATTCAAAGCGATTCGCCCTTTAATCGATAAAATGTTGAAGGCATTTAAGAGTTTTGGAAGAGTTTTATCGGATATGGGAAAAAGTGCAGATCAGTTACGTACGGAAGGACCTCAAAAAAGAGCCGATGGTCCCATTACGAATTTCTTTAAACCGACATCGGCGAAACGCTTGCAAGAGGCTCGGGATAAAACGAAAGATGCCCCACGTGGCCCTGATATAAAGTAATAGAAATAATTAAGGTGTGAATTATAGTCCAGGTATCAGGATGCGCACCATTTATCCGAGCCGCGCGTGTGAGCACTAATCTATGCACACATCTTTAAGTTAAAATGAATTCCCGCTTTTTCTAGATTAGAAAGGCGGGTCCTGCCGATTGCGGACCCCGCCGTGCTCGCAAAAGCCTGCGCGCGGACGGGGGCCCCCCTTCATCGTCACCCGCTCTTGCAAAAACTCAAAACTATGCTATAGAAATAAGAGGTTACCTATAGCTTATGTAGATTGGGAGCAACACCATGACCAATAGAATTTTTTCAACCAGACTCAATAAAGAACTCGATGGTATTGGTTTTCCGCTGCGTACGGAAGAGCGTATTACCGCGTTTTCTAAATTATTACATATTCCCAAATATACCGCAGAGGCTTTATTACAAGGCGCAATTACGCCAAATCCCGATCTATTAAATCGATTGTCTTCTGAATTAGAGGTCGATCAAGATTGGTTAATGGGTGGTGGTTACCACAAAAACTCTTGAAGCATCAGAAAAGGAAACCAAAACATGATTGGTGCAGCGTTAGTGGTTAAATGTTTAGAAGCCCACGGGGTTGAATATGTGTTTGGGATTCCTGGTGCCAAAATAGATGCCGTATTTAATGCACTGCTGGATTCCTCTATTCAAATAATTATCTGTCGACATGAGCAAAATGCTGCATTTATGGCGGCGGCGTATGGGCGATTGACCGGAAAGCCTGGCGTGGTGTTGGTTACCTCTGGCCCCGGCGTGTCTAATTTGGCCACGGGCCTATTAACGGCGACCACGGAAGGGGATCCCATTGTAGCGATTGGTGCGAATGTTCCTCGTAGTATGGTGCTTAAAGAATCGCATCAAAATACAGATAATGTATTACTCATGCGACCCGTCACTAAAAGTAGTGTCGAAGCACTGTTAGCGCAAAATATTCCTGAAATATTGGTCAATGCTTTTCGAATAGCAACGGCACCGAGAAGTGGCGCCTGTTTTATTAGTTTACCGCAAGATGTTTTATTAGAAGAAACCAATGCGCTGGTGATTGAAATGCCGCCTAAAATTAGTTATGGCGCGACCCATCAAAGTACGCTAATAAGCGTTGCAAGTTTAATCAATCAGGCAAAATTTCCGGTACTATTATTGGGTCAAGAAGCCAGTCGACCCGAAAATACAAAGGCAGTTCGTCAATTATTAGAAAAAACACAGTTACCGACTATTGGAACCTTTCAGGCGGCGGGCGTCGTGTCACGCGCCTTGTTGCCCTGTTTTGCTGGGCGCGTAGGCTTGTTTCGTAATCAACCAGGCGATCAATTGTTAAATAAAGCGGATGTAGTGATTACGCTCGGATTTAATCCGGTAGAGTATGATCCAGAAATATGGAATGCCGGCGGTCAAAAAATGATTGTGCATGTTGATTATATGCCCGCAAAAATTCGAGAAACCTATCAACCCAAGTATGAAGTGCTAGGGGATATTGAGGTGAATATAGAGGCCTTGATGCAATTATTGAGCGCTGACAAACAACAGCAAAACCAAAAAAATGTACAGCCTTTTTCTGAGGCGTATCAAAAAATAATTCATAGTGGTAGTCATGGTTCTAAAGGCCATTTAATGCATCCTTTACATTTTATTCATGAGTTACGTGAAACCTTAGATGACAGTGCTTTTGTCGTTTGTGATATTGGGTCGGTCTATATGTGGATGGCGCGTTATTTTTTATCGTATGAACCGCATCATTTGTTATTCAGTAATGGACAGCAGACTTTAGGGGTTGCTTTACCATGGGCAATGGCGACCAGTTTGGTGCATCCCGATAAACGCATTATCTCTTTATCTGGTGATGGGGGCTTTTTATTTTCAGCGATGGAGCTAGAAAATGCCGTCCGTCATCAACAAAATTTTGTGCATTTTGTGTGGACCGACGGAAGTTACGATATGGTCAAAGAGCAAGAGCTGATGAAATATAAACGCCGATCGGGGGTAGATTTAGGGCCAGTGAATTTAGAATACTTTGCCAAAGCATTTGGTGCTAAAGGCTATACTTTGAAAAATCCTGCAGATTTTAAGCCTTTATTACAAGAAGTTTTTGCACAAAAAGGCCCGGTGTTGGTCGATATTCCTATCGATTACTCGGACAATACTGCGCTGTTTGCAGCGACGCACTCAGAGGTGGGGAATTAACATTTAGCAGCGGGGGACCCAATGATATCACTCGTACAATTACAAGCAACGGGTATTCAGCATAGCAATTTAGGCGTGGTTGGATCCGTCGAGGATGTGATTGCTGGGCGAGTACGCGACGATCTGCGCACCCGAAAATTATTAGCAAAGGACTATCGTTTTGGTTTTGAGATAGGCTCAGCGCATGGTTTACAAAGCCTTGGCGAGTCGGTGTTGGTGAATGGTCATTGTTACACGACCTCAACGGACCCGCAGGATCATTACTTGCAGACCATCTCAGGCAATTCATTTTATACCTCAGGTATTTTTTTAGTGCCACATACAGCACAAGCGAGTTATCACTTGCGGCCGATGCGTGATGCGGTGGGTGTCGCGTATCAAGATTTCTGTCATAGCATTCATGAAGAAACGCAGGGGCCTTGTTTAGTGGCGGCCTTGGTCCGTTTTAAGCATTTAGAAGCGACCTATATTCAAAAAGCGCCTATCCATGGGGAAAACATATTTGAACACAAAGAAACCTATTATGGGGATTTAAAGTTACAGTTTGATGATTGTTGTTGTTTTTTGGTATCGACCATGGCGAATTTTTATGTGGATCCGAAAGCGGTTCTTGAACAGTTGAAGGTTGTTTTGTATCAAAATCCTTTTGATGTCAAAAATGAACTCAATATTCACACGCATGGCATCGTGCTCAATCGAGAGCTACGCGATGTCTCTTTGTTATTGCCGAGAGATGTGACGCATACGCTACACTTTTATAATGAAAATACCGTGGTGTCTGAGGTGTTATGGGGTGAGGTGTTTGTGATTCATCAGATAGAGGCGTTGTGAGGGGGATTGCGCTTATATGCTTTCCTAATAGATTTCGGTAGATAAATTTTTTATATAAATTGTTGTGTATAAATTTGAATTATTGATAATCGTGTACTACCTTTAAAATGATAGTAGTAAATTTATCCATAAAGGAGACGGACATGCCAGAATTAGCCAAAGTTAAAAAGCAAATTGATGAGGCTCTTTTAGACAAAGCTACCGAAGTTGAACAAGGATCGTTGTTATCCGATATTTCTAGTGGTTTTTGGATGCTTGGTAGTGATAAAGATGAAAGACGCAAGTATTTATCTAGTAAAATTAAGCAGGTGCTAGGTGACAAGTCAAGTTCTGAACATTTAAAAGTATATTCTATGTTTTTACAGGGGTTGTTACACGAACGAGGTATTTTTTCTAAAAATTCATTAGCTGATTATAAAAAAGCAAAGGATTTTTATGGTAAAGCAGTTGAGCACATGAAGAAAAATAATATTAAGTTTGAAGGAGTGTTTAAAGGTTTGGATGTAAAAGTTGAACGTTTTGCAATGCTAGATGAATTGGAGTTTGAACATCATTTATCTGGTTTTGAAGGAAAGGTTTTGGAATTTAAAAAAGATTATGACTCTGCTGTCAAAAAATACCAGTCTAAATCTAATGAAACAAAGGAATTAAAGAGTGTATTTTATGCAGCACAGGATGCTTATAACAAAGCAAATACAGTGATACCTCCTGTAGATAAAAAAATATTAGAGGGTTTGCATACTAAGATGACAAAATTGAAGAAATCACTAGGTGAGTCAGAAAGAGTATGTGGTGAGCTATTGCTAAAATGTAACCCTTCTGAGGCCAGACTTAAGGCGGCTCGGATAGTTTCTGGATCATTAAAAGCAGCTCAGGAAGCGTTTTTAAAGGCAGATAAAGCAGATAAAGTAGCTTTTTCAACAAACTGTTTAACGGTCTTAGAGTCTGCAGCGAAAGATCCAGCCTTATCCAAGCACCGTGGCTTCAAAGCGCTCCTTGAAAAATTTGTCCAAGCATTCCAAAGAGCTGGTCATGCGATTACGCATATTGGTAAGAAAAAAGAAGACAAACCTTATGAAGGTACTTTCTTTATGAAAACCGATACGCAGAAAAAATTAGAAAAAATGCAACAATCTGTTAATAAACATGGTTGGAAACCAGAAGAACCTACAGGGAGTCAAGGCGGCCCAGCACAAGTATAATGTATAGTCATATTTCCGTCGTCTCCACCCTAGAAGCCCCCTTTATTAAAGGGGGCTTTTTTATTGGAAGAAAAGGAAATAGGGTCACCCATTAGAAACTCTCTGTCAACAGGAAAAGCTACGCCGTTTGGTTTTTTAACCAAATTTTTTTATTTTTTTAACAGTCGCTGAGGGAGTAAAGCGTACACTGCATGCACCTAAAATTTCTCATGGAGGTGTCAA
>JAUYSE010000153.1 GCA_030696465.1 Legionellaceae bacterium | reverse complement strand
ACTCAGCTTACGCACCCAAAACTGTCATCCCGGAATTTAGAGAAACTTGAGCGAGCGCGCGAGCCTTAGCAGGTCTTAATGCCCTGAATCTTCTACACAAGTTCTTAAAGAATCCGTCATCTAGAGGCAGTTTGAATTAAGTTAAAGTCTCTGAAAATTCCGCGATGGATCTCCTTGCCGCTGGGATCGATCTGTCTGCAGGAGATTTCTCGCAGAATTCTCTGTGGTTCTTTTCTGTATTAAAACTGGCTCGAAATGACGTGCTATTTTATTATTTTCTCAAAATATAGGTGTGACCAAGGGACAGCTTAATACCCGGGATGGCAGTTGTGGGTGCGTAAGCTGAGTAATTAAAAAATCTTATAGGTCATGTTATTGGGCAAAAAAAAACGGAGTATCTGCTCTAAGTCCGAGAAAGACTTTTTGAGCAAGTACTCCGTTTTATATTATTAATTTCGCGTCAGCAACGATTTATTCGTCGTCTGTTAAACGAAAATACTTCGTACCGAAATAACGTAGCAATTTTTTGCGGATAGTGCCTCTGCTGATACCCAACATTTTGGCAGCTTGTAACTGATTGCCTCTTCGTCGCTCCATGACTGCTTTTAGTAAAGGGGGCTCTACTTCAGAGAGAATCATGTCATAGAGCTCTTCAACTGGTTTACTTTTATTTTCTGCTAAGAAACGAGTCACCAAGTTATAAACCAACTCTTGAAGACCGGTTTCTTCTTTAATCAAAGAAGAAATTGCAGGTGCATCAACGACATTCATATAACTTCCTTATTTTTAAATTTAAAAAGTCCAAGTTTACTTTCCAACCCTTGGAAAGCAAGATTAATTGTACATGAAGCATATTTGCTAGTCTAGTTCTCTGAATGTTTTTTTTTGTTTTTTTGTACATCGTGCGCTACATAAGGCGTAAGCTGGTTTTTCAGCTTACACCTCATTCACGGGAATTGTTGGGACAAGAGTCAACGAGTTACTTTTATGCGCGATTTATTTAATGGTGATTTTGTACTTTTTCTTTATGTTTTATAATTTGTCGATCTAATTTGTGCACAATTTCATCTACTGCTGTATACATAAGCTCTGATTGTGCACTGGCACAAATTTCAAGTTTACGAAGGTACACCGTTGCCTCTACAATTTGCTCTAATTTCTCTATTCTAAAAGTGATATGCATGGACGTGATGTGATCATAATGACGCTCAAGTCTGCTTAATTTATCCTTGGTAAAATTACGTAAGGCGGGAGTAACTTCGACGTTTTTTCCGACAAATTGAATATCCATGAGAGCTTTCCTTAAGGAATAAATCCTATAACTATAAAAAATATGTGTACCACGTGCAACCACAACGTCTGCGGTCCAATAAAGCCCCGTAGGAACCCCGCGGAAGCGTTACAAGCCTCGGACGGCAATTGCAGGCAGTACATGAAGGAACAAACTCCAGTTCCAAATTTGCCCCTTAATTTAAGTATAGTATTGTTTTATTTTTTTGCAATTTTATTTGAGAAAAATGGAGGGAGGAATATCATTGACAGGTTTTTTCTGAGTGTCTTTTGTCATTATCAGGAGGAAGAAAGCCGACTAAAATTTTTAAAGGCATTTGTTCAGGGCGATTTTGATGCTAACGAATCGAAAAGGTATACTATTTTTTAAATATATCGATAACTGAGGAAAGAGAAATAACCGGATACTTTTTTTAGAAAAGTATCCGGCGGTATACTAGGTTCTGTGAACGAAATTTTTAACGCATCCAAATAAGCGCGCCAGCCAAATGCAAAAATCCAGAAAAAGAAGCAGTTGTTTTATCAAAACGAGCAAAAATTATTCGAAACTGCTTCAACTTAGAGAAAAAAGCCTCAATCAGAAAGCGTTCCTTGTACAGTTCTTTATCTATTGTTCTGGGTATTTTAGCATTTTTTCTTGATGGAATGACTGAATAACAACCTTGATGGTGTAATGTATCAATGAGTTCTTGTGAATCATATCCCTTATCAGCAAGCACTATTGTATCGTGTTGTTCTTTGAGCAGCTCCGCTGCTTGAGTAATGTCATTTCGGTGTCCACCGGTCAGAATAAATTTAATCGGATTACCCAATCCATCTACCAGAGCATGAATTTTAGTGGTAAAACCACCTTTACTGCGCCCTAATGCCTGAGACTCATTTCCATCCTTCACATAACCCGATGCACACGCATGAGCACGTACAATGGTTGCATCTATCATCACCGTTTGGGCATCAACATCACTGACAAAAGACATCAATTCAGACCAGACACCACGATCTGACCATGATTTATAGCGCCTATGAATCTGGCGCCAATGACCATAATAATGAGGAAGCAACCTCCACTGGCAGCCTGTACGTAATACGAACCAAACTCCTTCTATAAACCGACGCAAACCTCCTTCATTCTTGGTATGAAGGCCTTTCAGGCGGTACAAGAACGAATAAATTTTATCCCATAGTTCTTCTGATATGTTATGATTCATTCTGGCAGTTCCTTTAGTGTTTTTTACGATCGTCAATCGAATTGCACTATAAAACTGCCTTCTTTTCAATTAATTAAAATTTCGTTCACAGAACCTAGGATTTAATTTTGCCTTCAACATATTCTACAGTTTTACGTAGAAAAGGATCATACTTATTGAGTTTCAATTTTTCGGTGACGGTACGTGGGTTTTTTGTAGTCGTATAAGAATGACTACTTTCACTAGAGTTCATTTTTACTTTAATACGGACGCCTGCCATGATTTATTTTCCTTCCAAAACAATTAGATTTTTTCACCACGTTTACGCATTTTTTCGATCACGGCTTTTAGACCTATTTTATCGATAGTACGCATACCACGCATGCTGAGTTTTAAAGTGATAGTACGTGTGCGGCCTTCTTCTTCAAGCACATAAGTATGACTTTGAATGTTTGGCAGAAAACGTCGCTTAGTTTTATTATTTGCATGTGATACGTTGTTTCCGGTCATAGGACCAACGCCGGTTACTTGGCAACGTTTAGACATAGATTAACTCCAATATAAAATTATTGCGTCTTTATATCAAAAAATAGAGTTTTACGCAACTATTATCTAAAATTCCTCAAGAGCTTAGACCCGATACCAGCCATGTTGTTCAAAGAGTACTTGGCTTAAAGTTTGCGTTTTAGGCAGATCTTCAGTCACCACATCACGGATATCAACGATGGTATATCCTTGATCTTTATACATTTGTATAAGACCCCCTAAGCAGTGACTGTTAAGTAAATTAGAATGAATGAGCAATATAAGAGGCTTATGCTCAGGGTTTTGTTTTTCGGCGCGTTGCGTTTGCTGCCACACATATTGTATGTATCGTTTTTCTAACGCGGGAAGTCGTGCTGGGCGGAGACGATAGGGGATGGCAAAGAGTTGGCTATTAAACTTGAAGTCTTTGCTATCAATATTAACAGGCGCTATACGATAATTGTGTGCTGCCAAATAGTCGCGAACGGCTTGTTTTTTCTCTCCGTGCCCTTCTGAGAGATAAGGGAAGCGAAAATATTTAGGGGTACTAATAATGGGTTCTAAAATCTTGTCTGCACGCGCAACATCTTGGATGTACGTTTGAGTATTTGTTTGTTCCAGACTTTTATGAGAATAAGTGTGATTGCCAATTAAAAATCCGGCACTTTTAAAGGACTCGAGTAATTCCCACTGTCCTTTTTCAATACTACCAGCAATCACAAACCCAATCGCAGGTACTTGATGGTCGATGAGTGCTTGCATGATCGCCACAAATCGATCGTGCTCTCGTGCTAATTTTTTAGGATCATAATTAGCTGAGCCAACAAAAGGTAAGTCATCGATGGTGAGTACGATGGATTTTTCTGGGAGGGAAAATGTTATGGTACTGTAGCTCAGAAGACAGATTACGGCACACAGCGATGGTATACGCATGAGACAATTTCCTTATTCTGCTCGTCCATTATTTGACAGTATACTCCATCTTTTGCGATCCTGCTGAGGAAGGAGGTAAAATACAGGGGCACCTCATGAAAAATTGTAACTGCTCGCTGCATCGTCCGACGAAGAACCGCTCCATTTTATGTAAGGAGGCAGCCCTTTGACAGATGATGGGGCGAGTAATTTCCTCTAACATTCTTAATGTGTGTGCAGAGAGTCTACTACTTGATAGTAGACCTCATCTTCTTTGATCATCCCTAACTCATGTCGAGCTTGCTCTTCGATGGCTTGATCGCCACTTTTAAGCGCTTTGATGTCCAGGGCAATGTGTCGATTTTTCTTGCTGAGTATTTCATTCTTTTTATTGAGTTTTTCTAGTGTGTTTTGAGACTTTTGCCACGCAAGCACACTGCCATCGCCAAACCATAGTTTATATTGTAGTGTGGCTAAAATGATAAGTAGAGAGACTACTATCATACGCACGGGAAATCCCTCCGTGGAAATGCGGCGAAGGGCAAGGTGCTCATCTCTTCGATTCGCAGTAGTTGATTATACTTGGCGACGCGATCACTGCGACATAAAGAGCCCGTTTTTATTTGACCGCAGCCGCTAGCGACTGCTAAATCAGCGATAAAGGTGTCTTCGGTTTCACCTGAACGGTGCGATACAATGGTGGCATAGTCATGTTGTGCTGCGAAAGCCATAGTGTCTCGGGTTTCGGTGAGCGTTCCCACTTGATTTGGTTTTATTAAAATAGCATTGGCTCTGCCTTGTGCAATACCTTCTTGTAAATAAGGGCGCTGCGTAACAAAAATATCATCCCCAACAATTTGTACTTTGGAGCCTAAGGCGCGAGTAAGCATCTCCCAGCCTAGATTATCACTTTCGCCTAGGGGATCTTCTATGCTGAGAATAGGGTAGTTTTGTATTAGGGTGTCATAGTAGTGGATCAATTCATCAAGACCCATAGAGGGGTGCGCGTAATCAATCATATATTGTCCGTCTTTTTGAAGCAACTCAGAGGCGGCAACATCTAAGGCTATACCTATTTCTTTACCGGGGGTATATCCGGTTTTTTCTATGGCTTCAAGCAAGAGATCAAGGGCATGGCGGTTAGAGGGTAAAGAAGGTGCAAAACCACCCTCGTCCCCGACAGCAGTGCTTTGTTTCCGAGAATGTAAGATTTTTTTTAAGGTTTGGAATACTTCTGCCCCCATACGTAATGCTGTTTCAAAGCGATCTGCGCCGAGAGGGATAATCATAAATTCTTGTATGGCGAGCTGATTATTGGCATGCGCGCCGCCATTAATAATATTCATCATAGGCATGGGTAGGGACATAGCAACAGAAGGTTGTGATAAAGCTTGAAACAAAGGTTGTTCTGTTGCGGCAGCATACGCACGAGCACAGGCCAAAGAGACGGCTAAAATGGCATTTGCGCCGAGTTGGCTTTTGTTGCGGGTTCCGTCCAACGCACAGAGCGTTGCATCTATTTGTGCTTGTTGCTCAACCGAGTGACCAATCAGTGCGGGTTGAATACGCGTCTCAATTGCATGTATGGCATGTGAAACACCTTTCCCATGGAAGATCGCTGGATGGTTATCTCTTAATTCACAAGCCTCACGTGAACCTGTGGAGGCGCCTGAAGGAACGCTAGCACGTCCCCACGCGCCTCCTTTTAGGTGTACGTCTGCTTCTACGGTAGGGTTTCCGCGAGAATCTAAAATATAACGACTAATAATACGAGTAATGTGCATAATGTCTCAACAATAATAGGTTCTATTTTTCGCCTTGAATTTTCAGCGTGCTGTAAGTTTAGCCGCTATTTTTATGGAAGTGTAAGGGATGGCTTTATGGTACGCAAGAGAAGGGTATGTATAATTTTATTTATGACCTATAATGGTGCACAAGAGTTTAAAAAAACACCATGTGATGAAACATAAAAATAAAATGATGACTAGGAACTATACTATATGCCGACAGATAATATGATTAAGTTAAAAGCAAAAAAAATAATTGATAAATATATTAATCATTTACGTCAGTTGATAGTTCGTTCACGCAGGAGCATCCTGACAGAGGCTGCGCTAAAGGTGGTATTAAGAGCAATTGATAACGACAAGCAGATGCATTATCCAACTTTATTTGCCACCTATAACCAAACGTTCTCTAAGCAAGATTGGCAATCGGCTCGGCGATATTTCACAGAAAATCCCAATAAAAATTATGTTGGGAGTGAAGAAGGATTTATGTACTCCTATGTGAAGATAGCCGAAGGTACTATTTGTCAACGAAGAGAAGAATGCGGAAAAGGATCATATGGGCGAGTACGCTTTGTACAGACTGATGAATCTGCAAAAATTTCTGTATTAAAACGACAAAAATTTAAAACAACAAGTTTTTTGGGGCGCATGCCGCTTCAGAAAAAAATACAAAAAATAGAAGAAATACATCAGCGATTGTTGCGCGAACAGGCGCAAGACGCAAATACGAGTGACGCCGTTCAACGCTTACAAAGTTTTCTCGAGTGGCGAGCTTCTGAAAAATATGATGCTATTTTAATGGAGTACGAATGGCTTCCTAGAATACAACAAGAAGCACAGATTAATATCGATGTAGGAATAGCAACGTCTGGCGTGGTGATCAGAAGAGCCGCTGATGGTTCAATCTATAAAGTATATCAACATATGTGCTATTTGGGAGAGTCATTGTCGAAAACTTTACAAGCGCTTCCTTCAGAAGACGAGAAAAGATTGGATTATGTGATTGACTTATTAGTGCATGTGTCGGAATTACATGCTGGTGCATTGACTATATCTGGATGTGCTCTCTGCCATGGAGATATAAAAACAAAAAATGTGATGGTGACGCCAACAGGTCTGTGTTTAGTAGATTGGGGATTGTCTCGTCAACAGGGATTAGATCAGGCTCATGTTTGTACTCGGGGGTCTCCGATGCAACAACCAGTGAATTATGAGATTCCTAATAAATATAATCCAGATGAACAAGCACGATGCGTTATCGAATACGAGAAGGCTATCGCCGGAAAAAAGATAGCCCCGACTCCTAATTATTTTATTGATGATGAAATCGCGACACTCCGCACAATCTACCATCATCTTGATGAAGAGCGATCTATTCTTAGTTATGAGCTATTCGAATGTTTACCTGAGTTTCTGAAACAAATATTAGATGCAAGTAATATTCAAAATCGCATTAAGATGAGTGAAAAATATACTTTAAAATTTATTGCGGCTGTATTCATTATTTATAAGAAGAGCAAAGAAAACTGTACCGCTCCCATATTAAGTTTTTTAGCCGGAGATATTGATATACAAAACAAGATTATCAGTGCTCACAAGGCGCAAACATCAGTAAACTCCAGGATGGGATTACCCCTTGCATCTACGATGTCATTGAGTCCTTAAATCTACTCAAAAACCGGCATTACTTATTCTTGTTGTCCATCCCTTTAATTTATTGCACATTATTTTTATTTAATCTAAAGTGAGCAACTTTATTAAAAAGACTTTATTGAATATCAAGTATGGTTTATAATGCAGCACAATCATCAAAAAGAATCCTGTTTTATTCTGTTCTGTATGAGAAAGATTATTTTTTGGAGAGTGGCGCCGCCATATTAAAAAGACAATGAAAGAAAAAGCCCTGGAGTATATTGATCAATACATCGATTATTTAAAAGAAATAAAAGATGGTGCATCAAAAAACAGTCAAAAAATAGCTAAGTTGCAAGCGATGTATCATGGGATTGCGCATGATCGATTGAGCAACTATCAATCGTTCTTTGATAACTATAAGCAACCATTTTCTGCGCAAGAAAAAGCGCTGAAATATATTGATCGATACATCGATTATTTAAAAAAACTGAAAAATGATGCATTAAAAAACAGTGAGAAAATAACTGAGTTACAAAGGATGTCTCATGAGATTGCTAACTATACATTAACCAACTACCAATCGTTGTTTGATGATTATGAGCAGACATTCTCCGAGCAAGATTGGACGGCAGCTGTGCGCTATTTTACGGATCCAGCGCACGTAGATACAGTTTATGCGGGAAATCGAAACAATGGTCTGATGTATTCCTATGTAAAAACAGCGGATGAAGTGCTTCATCGACGTCAGGAAGAGCGCGGCTGTGGTTTTTTTGGACGCGTGCGAAGCAGCCAGCAGCGGACACCCAGCACCCCGAGCGTTATTAAACGTCAAAAATTTCCAGTAACTAATTTTGGAGAGCCACTCACTTGGCGGAGAACTATAGCTGCATTTCATAAAGATCTAGCGCTTCGATATGAGAAACTAGAGGCGTTTAGTGAGAAAGAGGCTTTAAGAAGAGATTATGAGCGTATTTCAGCGCTTTATAATCTTTATGATGATGTGGGAGTAGACCGATCTGCAGAAATTATAGCTGAATATCTATGGCTGCCAATGGTTAAAAGAGAAGCGGAAATTAGCTTGGATGTGGGGGTGGCGCTCTCTCCTTTAGTGATTAAGAGAGATGCTGATGGATTTGTTTGTTCAGTGTATCAAGAAATGAAGGATTTCGGCGCTCCTTTGCTTTGGACACTAGAAAAGCTTCCTCCAGAGGAAGATAGTCAACGACTTGATTATGCAATTCAATTATTATTACAAGTTTCAGAATTGCATGCAGGAAGACGCGTAGTGTCGGGAAAAAAAATATGCCATAGAGATGTCAAACTAGATAATCTGCTTTGTGATGGAGAGCATGTACAGTTGGTTGACTTTGGATTTGCGAAGGATACGTGTGATCTGGATCAAGCGCATCGATGTAACTGATAGTACAGCTGAGCAGCAGCTGCAAGATTTTATCAACGAGATTGGCGGACTGGA
>JAUYSE010000164.1 GCA_030696465.1 Legionellaceae bacterium | reverse complement strand
GTATGGTCTTTTTGAAACTGAGTAAAATAATCCCCCAAAATATCGTCAATATTGTCATAGGTGACTAAATGCGCCGGAAGGATATCTTGATAGGCGGTACCCTTCTCCGTCTCATGATCTAAACAACGGCTACGCTCTTGTTTAATTTGTTGCTGTTGTTGCATTTGCAAAGCAAGGCCGCCGGCACGATTGATAGGGAAATTAACAACTCCCGCCGCAGTTAAAGCCTTATTAAATTCCTCTTTTAATTTAGATTGATCAGGGAGTGGCTGACCTCCGGCAACAGGGGCAGCAGGCGCATCCTCTTCAACCGGTGCACCTAAATCTACGGCCTCGGTAAAAGCGATGTTGGCTAATTCTTTGCTATTCTTTACGCGTACACGATCCATTAATATATTATTAATATTTAAATATTTTTTGCGAAGATCTAAAACTTCTTTATTCTTAAATGCATGCTCTACATCCAGTTCTGGCATCAGGATAGGACAAGACCAACTCGGATCTGTCTTTAATCGCTCTAAAATTGCATCTAAAAATCCAGAGAAAGCGGGGATATCTACCAAACAGTCTTGCAGCGTAATTCTTTGAAACGATCTCAGCGTATTTAATTGGCCTAATAAATCAAGAATGTCACCATTGGCTCCAGGAACAAAGCGGAAATGAAATTGTCCAAAGGGGAAATAACGCCCCCCTTGTAAGTGTTGTAACAACAGGTTGGTATATTCTTTCATATCTGCAGGTGCACAAGCCGCATAAAAAGCAGGAGGGGCATCCTTATTTTGCAATAATTTATAAAAATCTATGTTTAAATTGGGTTCTTCTCGTTGTAAATAACTTAAAGCCGCTTTTAAACCATGCAACCCCATTTCATTTACACAGCGTCTAAACTCTATCTGTTCAGAGTCTTTTTCATCCATCAAGGTCTGTGAATTAATTTTTAAGTGGCCAACCCAATAATGGGCCGCTGCATCCCAAAAATCGTCCAATAAAGGAGGAACATAGCCACTCATATTCAACCAACGATTTCTTGCAAATACATGCTGTAAGCGATCGCGCAGCTGTATGAGATCAGGATGATTATTATCGACCTTCAGCTCACAAACAAACGGATTTTGCTCCATTAACATGTAAATAAGCGAAATTTCATCCGGGTTGAATCTATATTTTGTGGGTATCTCCATGCTTAACGTTTTTTGTTTTGCACAAGCACGGAATACGTGCAACGCCATCCCAGTAGCCGTGGCTTCTTCCAAAGTATTTGAGAAAGCCGAACCCGAAGAGGGGGAGCCATCAGGACGCCTTGTTAATACCATCCCACCAAAACCAATAACGGCTTTTGCAGCATAACTGGTGCCAATTTCTGGCTGATATTGTCCAAAAATAGAGCTAAAGCTTTTTCCTTGATAATGAACATCAGTACCATTGATTATTAAAGTCTCTGGAACTTTTAAATGTACCGTCCCTTTTTTATCATCGATCGTCAGTAACTTTATTTGCTTATCCGCTAATAACCAATCCAAACCTAAATTGTAGCTTCTCATCTGTAAATGATCGTTATATGCAGGATTAGCAGCTGGCGTACAAACATCCATTAACACAAAGGAGCCATCAGACCGCCTTTGTGTCATAGTATTTCTAAAATGCGTCCAACCAAAAGATAAAGATTCTGCATATCCGTTAGCCTGTTTTTTTTGATATTTTTCTGAAATACCATAAGGACTCACCACTTCCGTTCTCCAGGCCCACTCTACCAACAAAGAAGGGTAATCCGCTTCTAAACTAAAACCTGCTCCACCCACCTGATCATTCCATTTAGTGACTGCGCGCATACCGGAAGAAACCGATAATCCTGCTTTCATACCTTCACGAGTAATGGTATTGGGATTTATTTCTTTGGATTCCAAAAAGGTATTGAGCAAGTTCCAATCGCTTTCATCTACAGGGGATTCACTATAGACACACATTTGATGTGTTTTTTTATTGGTATACAGTGTTAACCACTGAGGTAATCCATTTTTATTTTTGGGCCTACAACGAATAAACATAGGATTAGTGACAGAAGGTAAATTCAAATAAGATAAATGTTGCAACTCCACCACTATTGCAGGCTTATAACATGCGGCACTTCTTAACATATCTAAGGTGTGAAACGCATATTGTTCCAGTGCTTCTTTATTGCTTAAATCAGGAATTAAGGCACCATTAAAAAATTTCTCAACAAAACCCATTTGTCTTTTTGACGGCATTTCTCTATCAAACACCATAAACGCTTGACGACTCCAAAAGGGATCGTTTATTTTCTTAAAAAGCCATGGCGCTAAAATATTGGTAATTTCGGCAGTATCGTAATAATTTTGCCCTGAAGTTCTTACTTTCTGAATGCATTCATCAAACAAAGCAAAATAAGGTGAGGTTTCTTCATTGGTACCTACACACTCTTCCAATGCCTCTAAATTAAAAATATGTGCAAATTCTGTGTTTATGTTGTCTAATATCCACGCTAAATTTGGAATGTCTTTGTATTTTCGTTGTAATTTGGGGTACGTTGAAGTATTGAATACGGGTGTAGGCATGATATCCTCGCTTTTAATTTTATATATTCCACATAGTGTCCAATTATAGTCTATATACATTAATTTGCGAATTTTTTATAACAATACCCCATTTTCTATTGCCATGCGTTGCGCAGGCATTTCACTAAGCGGCATACTTGAAAATCGATCAGATAAAGTGGTCACTACATATTGCCCTGGAATGCTGTCCATCACTTCAATACAACGAACTAAATGTTTGCTGTCTAACTCCGCTTCTATATCATCACACAACACCAGGCAAGCTTGAGGCAATAAATAAATTTGCGCTAATTGCAAAGTAATCATCGCCATTTTTTGTTGTCCACGTGAAGGGAATTTTTTCGCTTCTTTTCCTGAAAAATGAATACGAATATCTGCGCGGTGCGGACCTACCGTTGTATATTGCTTTTGGCTATCTTGTGCTGCTTGCTTTTGTAAAACTTCAAAAAACGATTGGCTGGCATACGTCCAGCCAGGGTAATATTCTAAGCTAATCGGCATATCCAGCATCTGTGGGAGCAACTTTAAGAATTGTGTTTCTAACTCTGTAAAATATTGTTGCCTATACTCCATTAAGGGTATGGAGTACTGATCTAATAAAAGATCCCAGGGCTTTAAATGAGATAGGCTCGCTTTTTGCCGAAGCAGCGCATTTCGCTGTTGTAAAGCTTTATGATAGGCTTTCCATACGCCCATGTATTCTGGTTTTGTGTAAAATAAACCCCAATCCAATATACGTCTTCTAAACTCTGACCCACCATCAATAAGACTGAATAATTGATGAAACAATATTTGACAAGGTAAAGTGTGCGCTAACTCACTACTGGATACACAGTTCTGCCCATCAATACGAACCTGCGTCGCCTGCGAAATAGATTTTTGAATACTTAGGTTGCTTCCATTCTGTAATTGACCTGTAACCGTAAATTTTTCTTTTTCATGTTGAATTAAAGGAAGTATTTCTCGACAGCGGAACGATTTTCCGGTGCTTAAAAGATACATTGATTCTAATAATGCAGTCTTTCCGCTACCGTTTTCTCCGTGAATAATGTTCCATTTCGGATGCAAAGACCAACGCAGCTCAGAAATATTGCGCACATCGAATATATCTAGTTGCTGTAAAGGCATAATTTATATTTTTATAGGCATAATAAGATAACGATAGTTAGGGTGTTTTAAGGATTCCACTAACATACTCTGCTCTGAACCAGAAAAAGATAAACGCACCAAACCATCCTGATAAAACTGTAAAACATCTATTAAATAGGTGGCATTTACCCCGATAGAATGCTCTGCACTTTCTTCTTCTACCTCTACTTCTGCTTCTATATTTTCAATTGCTTCTTCTTGATCTTGATTGTTAGTAATCAGGGATAATCCTGTATTCTGAATATCTAACAATACTCCCTTATTTTTTTCATGCGCTAAAATCATCATACGTGTCAGTGCACGACGGAGCAGCTCGACATCGATGGTGACTCGTTTGTTAGCCGCTTTGGGAACAGCCATTTCATAAGCAGGGTAACGGGCTTCTATTAACTTAGTCGTAAAAATATAACATTCTGTTTGAATACTAACGTATTGGTTTCCTGCTGAAAATTGTATAAATTCATCTTGAATACTATGTAATACTCTAAGTAACTCAGAAATCGATTTTCTTGGAATTAAAAAACGTGATAATTCCACCGTATTTTCAGTATGTATCCGCGCAATCGCCATTCTATGACCATCTGCAGCAACCGCGGTCATATGTTGATTATCACATTCTAATAACAAGCCATTTAAAAAAGTACGGATTTCTTGTTGTGCGATTGCAAAAAAAGTAGATTCCAATAAATGTAAAAGATCGGTCCGTAAAAGACGAAAACTAATGTGGGCAGGGGGTTCTTCTGGGGTTGGAAAGTCTTCTCCTGAAAGAATAGATACTTTGAATTTACTTTTCCCTGAAACAATCTGCACAAAGTTTTTCTCTACTTGAAAAGATAAGGGCACTTCTTCTTCTAGGCTACGAACAATATCTAATATTTTACGTGCAGGCAGTGCTACCGTCCCTATGTGTTCTGTCTGACAAGGAACCGTCGCGGTCATTAATAATTCTAAATCTGTCGCCGTTAAAGACAGCTTATTATCTTGTAAACGCACCAAAATATGAGACAAAATGGGCAGTGTCTGCTTTTTTTGAACCGCACCAGACACCATTATTAAAGGATCTAACAACGCGGATTTGGATACTGTAAAAAGATGCATAATATATTCCTACGAAGAAAGAATGCGCATTAAGTTTTTATAATCTTCTGCAAATTGCGTGTCAGCCGCTATTAACTCTTTCACTTTTCTACATGCATGAATAACCGTAGTATGATCTCTGCCTCCGAAATGAGCACCTATTTCTGGCAAGCTGTGATTGGTTAATTCTTTTGCTAATGTCATCGCCATTTGACGGGGTCGAGCTAATGAACGACTGCGTCGCTGTGATAATAGATCTACTAATTTGACTTTATAATACTCCGCTACTGTTTTTTGAATATTTTCAACCGTAACGAGTTTATCTTGTGAGGCAAGTAAATCACGTAAGGCTTCATGTACAAATTCGACGGTGATAGGTTTGCCTGTAAAATGCGCATTTGCAATAACACGACGTAATGCGCCTTCTAATTCACGCACGTTAGAGCGTATTCTTTTGGCAATGAAGAAAGCCACTTCATAAGGAAGTTCTACTTGTGATAATTCCGCTTTACTCATCAAAATAGCAACACGTGTCTCTAACTCTGGGGGTTCCACTGCGACCGTAAGCCCCCAACCAAACCTTGATTTTAGGCGCTCTTCTACCCCTTCGATTTCTTTAGGATAACGATCACTAGTGAGAATAATTTGCTGTTGCCCTTCCAATAACGCATTGAATGTATGAAAAAATTCTTCTTGTGAGCGATCTTTTCCGGCAAAAAATTGAATATCATCGATTAATAAAGCATCGAGCGAACGATAAAAACGCTTAAATTCATTAATTGCATTGGTTTGTAAAGCCTTTACCATATCAGCCACAAAACGCTCAGAGTGAAGATATAACACTTTTGCATCTGGTTTACTGCGTAAAATAGTATTACCAATCGCATGCATTAAATGTGTTTTACCTAAACCAACCCCACCATAGATAAATAAGGGATTATAGGCATGACCTGAACGTTCTGCGACTTGCAAAGAAGCGGCACGTGCTAATTGGTTAGAGTTACCTTCTACAAAACTATCAAAGGTAAAATTGGGATTTAAATAAGTGTTTTTATAATCCGTAATAGTAGGCGCTTTGACTACTGATTTCACAGCCACAGAGGCTGGTGCTGTTTCATACACAACAGCTTGTGTTGTAGTACCTACTTGTATGCTTAAAGAAGAAATGGCATCTATATTTAACTCAATCACCAT
>JAUYSE010000013.1 GCA_030696465.1 Legionellaceae bacterium | reverse complement strand
AACTCTTCAATTTAAACCAACATTAAAGTTTTTAATCCTCGCTTTTTAAGCAATTTCAAAACTCATTCAACCTCATTGCTGAAGCCGAATTTCTTTCTATCTAAGGCGTCCACACAATTTGTCTTCTTCAATTTTTAATCAGCGTCGCCAGTGTCGGCGAGATGTGTATTCTACCTTTTTCGAGCTTATTGTCAACACTAAAATGCATTTTTTTTAAAATACTTCGAAAAGATTCGAGCACCAAAAATAAAGCTTCAATTATTCAATAAGTTATACTTATGCCTCATAGCAAGAATATTACCAGATACCGTTGCCAAACGACTTTTAAAGAGGCATTTATCAGAAAAAAAACCAGCTGTGGCGCAAGTTTGAACACAACCAATCTCACATAAATCGATAAAAAAGCTAATCATCGAATATGTCTCTCCATTTATTCTGTCTAAGTGCTCATGCTTCGCACTCAATATTCTCCCTATAAGGTATAACGAGATAGAATTGAAAGTGTGATTTTTAATGCGAAAAGGACTTTATCGGATACCTTGTGTGGCTGCGTTTTTCAGATCCTGTATAAAAGCTTGAAATATAGTGTAGTACGCGTATGTATAATATATAGAGTAGATATCATACCTAAAAGGAGTAAATGCCGACTTTCGTCGGCATTTAGACTCACTACAAATGTTCTGCAGCATAATGTGATAATCGCGAACGCTCACCTCTAGTCAAGCTCATATGCGCGCTATGCTCCCAATTCTTGAATCGATCTACTGCATAGGTCAAACCTGAATTGGTTTCTGTTAGATAAGGAGTATCAATCTGCTTAATATCCCCTAAACAGACAATTTTGCTCCCAGGGCCTGCTCGTGTCACCAAGGTCTTAATTTGCTTTGATGTTAAATTTTGCGCTTCATCAATAATAAGATAACGACGCAAAAATGTTCGCCCCCGCATAAAATTCAAGGAGCGGATCTTAATTTTACTTTGCAAGAGATCATTCGTTGCTTCCCGACCGAAAGAGCCCCCTTCTTGTTTAGTATGTAAAACCTCTAAGTTATCCATCAGCGCCCCCATCCATGGCGTCATCTTTTCTTCTTCAGTCCCCGGTAAAAACCCGATATCTTCCCCTACCGGAATAGTCACTCGTGTCATAATAATTTCATTATAAAGATGAGAGTCTAACACTTGGGTTAAACCAGCAGCGATGGTGAGTAATGTTTTTCCTGTACCTGCCGGGCCCTGCAGGCTTACAAAATCTATATCTGGATCCAACAATAGATTTAAAGCAAAATTTTGCTCTCGATTCCGTGCGACAACGCCCCAGACCGCATGTTTTGTTTGTGTGAAATCACGCGCAAGCTGTAATACCGCTCCATCTTCGTCGATCTGCTTTACTACCCCTTGAAAATCGTTGTCTTCGGTACTAATACAGTCATTATAATGCCAATGTTTTACTAAGCTCCCAGATAAACGATAAAACGTATTACCGCGCTCTTGCCAAACTTTCATATTTTTACTACAGCTATTCCAAAAATCATTCTCTAATATATGTAGACCAGAATGCAGTAAGTTCACATCATCCAACACTTGGTCTGTATAATAGTCTTCTGCTGCAATCCCTAAGATTCCGGCCTTAATTCGAAGATTAATATCTTTAGATACTAACACCACTTGCCGATTTGGATATTTATTATGTAAACCAATTGCCGTTGCCAATAAGTTATTATCTACTTTATGTCCCGGTAATGACGCTGGAAGATGATCAGAAAAATCATCGGTTTGAAAAAATAAACGTCCTGAAAGCTTAGTCGATAACTGCGAGCCTAAGGGCACAATAGGAAGCCCGGCTACAATCTCTTGATGAGAAGCCTGACTCATAATTTCTACTAACATCCGATTGGTTTGACGCACATTACGTGCTACCTCAGAAACCCCCATTTTATGATTATCTAATTCTTCTAATACGGCCATGGGCAAATATATATCATTCTCTTCAAAATGATAAATCGCCATAGGATCATGCATTAGGATATTAGTATCCAACAAGAACAATTTACGAGCGGTTTCTATCATGCGTTTATATCCTTATTGATTGCACCACTTTCAGTATAATCAGGAAACGCCCGTAGCAAAAGTACTTCATTTTATTTTCTAAAAATATACTACACTTATATATAGATAAAGACTGATTTTAAAAAGGTTTTATATGAGAAAAAAAACGCCGCAAGAAGTTCTTGAAGAGTTACTAAAGGAACTTAAACAATATAAAAAGCATCTTGATAAGCCTGGGTATTCCCCTGATGGAGTCACTGAAGATAAAAGTTGGGCTATTGATCCATTAATCTTAGCCATAGAAACACATAAAGACAGTTTTGATACTCCTCGTAGTAAACAAGCTATTCGTAACGCATTACGATGTAACAATATTCAAAAACTCAGGGAGCCACGTTACACCGGGAACTACCCCCGCTGGGAAAAACTAAAAGAAAAACTGATGGATATTGGCGATTTTCTGAACGGACCAAAAACCCCTTTTTGGAAAACCAAGGGAAGCAAACTCCTCGATCGTCTTCATAGAAAATATGATAAAATTGATCCTCCTAAAAACCCCCAAATTTAAAGAAGGGTGAACGCGTTGTTATTGAATGTCCGCCAAGGAAGATATTTTTGCGATTACGCTCGCCAAGCAGTCTAAATCCCAGGACGACACCTGCGGTAATAAGCAACCACAAGTGGTTAAAATAAAAACCTCTTCATCCTGAACTTAATGGCAGTGAGAGTTTGATACTAACTCATTAAGATCTTTT
>JAUYSE010000219.1 GCA_030696465.1 Legionellaceae bacterium | reverse complement strand
AATGATAAACACACGATGTTAACGCTAAAATATTTAGGGATTAATACGTATAAAGAACCTATTATTTATATGCGAGAGGATTGTCATGTTTGTAAATCAGAAGGTTTTTCTACACAAACCCGTGTGCGAGTGAGACTTAATAATCATTCTATTGTAGCGACCGTCAATATGGTTGAAACAAATTTGTTAAGACATAATGAAGCCAGCCTTTCTAATTATGCGTGGGAATTATTATCTGCAAAAGAGGGTGAGCAAATTTTAGTGACCCACCCCAAGCCGCCAGAGTCTCTTAGTTATATTCGCTCAAAAATTTATGGAAATGAATTAAAAACCGAGGAAACAAAACAGATTATTAATGATCTTGTTTCAGGGCAGCTTTCCGATATTAACATCGCGATGTATATTGCGGCCAGCGCTGGAGATAGATTGTCTAAGAAAGAAGTTTTTGATTTGACGAAAATAATGGTGGATACAGGCCAGCGTTTAACGTGGGAATCCCCTTATGTTGTGGATAAGCATTGTGTTGGAGGATTACCCGGTAACCGAACTACACCTATTGTGGTTTCCATTGTGGCCGCGTATGGTTTATTGATCCCGAAAACCTCCTCAAGGGCAATAACGTCCCCCGCAGGTACAGCAGATACAATGGAGGTATTTACCTCGGTCGATTTAGATATTGCTTCGATGAAAAAAGTGGTTGCACAAGAAAATGGCTGTATCGTTTGGGGTGGTTTTATGGCGCTAAGTCCTGCCGATGATTTACTGATTAGAATTGAGAGGATCGCCAATCTTGATAGTGAGGGGCAGATGGTTGCTTCTATTTTGTCGAAGAAAATTGCTGCTGGCGCCACGCATATAGTTATCGATATTCCTGTTGGGCCCACGGCGAAAGTGAGGTCTATGGCGGGCGCAGAGCTTCTTAAAGTTTTGCTGGAATCGATCGCTGCTCAATTTGGAATTACCACAAAAATTATGATTACGGATGGCTCGCAACCGATTGGCAGAGGCATCGGCCCGGCTCTTGAAGCGAGGGATGTGTTGGCAGTGCTTTCTAGAGATACGTGCGCACCACAAGATTTGCGAGAACATGCGTTGATGCTGGCAGCGCAAGTGCTAGAATTTTCTCCGAATGTTTTGTCAGGACAGGGGCTCGGTATTGCCACCCATATTTTGGATAGTGGCCAAGCCTTTGCAAAATTTCAAGCCATTTGTAAAGCGCAAGGGGGGATGCGAGATATTCCTCGGGCACGACTTGTACATACCATTGAATCGATACGCGCAGGAACCATCGTGCGTATTAATAATCGATATATTGCGCAAGTCGCGAAATTAGCTGGGGCTCCTCAATCAAAAGCGGCGGGAGTTGAATTATTAGTGTCGCTTCACACGGTGGTGGATAAATCCCAACCTCTTTTTAAAATACATGCAGAAACGCAAGGGGAGCTGGATTATGCGCTCGATTTTCTCAAACAAGGCCATGAAATTTTCAAAATTGAGGTGGATGCATGAAGCGATCGCCCATTGTTTTTCCATTATTTTCATCTGATGTATTGGCGCAGCGTATTCAAAAAAAATGCGGCTATGAGCTGGGTGAAATTGTACAACATCAATATT
This sequence comes from Legionellaceae bacterium, assembly GCA_030696465.1. GTDB lineage: Bacteria > Pseudomonadota > Gammaproteobacteria > Legionellales > Legionellaceae > JAUYSE01. The sequence goes on along the minus strand of JAUYSE010000219.1, from coordinate 8,234 downwards.
AATTTTTTAATGACACAGAATTAAGGCCATAAAGTATGCCCAAAAAAACAAATATGACAGCGCATCAATCTTCAGAAAAAAAGAGTCAATCTTTACAGACGAGGGATTCTTTAACTGGGTTTGAAAACTTTGCGTCTATACGAGAGAAGATACAGCAGCTCATAGAAACCTCTCCACAAAATCCCATCGCCATCTTACATATAGGCGTGGATAATTTTAAAATAATTAACCATTTAATGGGCTGCCAGAAAGGAGACTTAATTTTACATGAATTATCTAAAATAATATCAAAAAATACAAGAAAAGGTGATTTGTTGGCGAGAAAAGGGGGGGATGAATTTTTTGTGGTTTTACATGATTATACGTCGCCGATGATCATCAAGAGAGCAAAGGAGCTATTAGCCGCGCTTTCACAGCCATTTGTATTGAATGAAGAGTCAATAATTCAAGTCACCGCTAGTATGGGTATTAGTTGTGCTCAGCCGCATGCAGATAATGTAGAAGAATTGCTGAACCATGCCGATATTGCATTGAGCCAAGCGAAAAAAATGGGTAAAAATAACTACCAATTTTTCACGGAAATACTGGGAAAAGAGATACATTATCGGTATCAGCTGCAAAAAGATTTGCCGTATGCTTTAAAACGCAAAGAATTATTTATTTGTTATCAACCGCAAATAGATATAAAAAGTAGACGCATTGTTGGTGTGGAGGCTTTATTGCGTTGGCAGCATCCGACACTTGGGTTAATCTTGCCAAGTGATTTTATCCCTATCGCCGAAGAAACAGGGCAAATTACTACAATAGGAGAGTGGGTGTTAAAGTCTGCGTGTTTGCAGGCAAAGTCTTGGCAAAAACCTTCTTATCCCTTAAAAATATCGGTGAATGTTTCCGTGAAACAATTGATGGAGAATTGTTCTATTGGAATGAGAAATAGATTTCTCAAGGTAGTTGAATCCGTGTTGCAGGATGTTGCCTTGACACCAGAATTATTAGAACTAGAGATTACAGAAGGTGTTTTTATGGCAGCATCCGATTCGCGCGCTATTATAAAAGCATTAAGTGAGCTGGGTGTTAGTATTTCTTGTGACGATTTTGGTATTGGTTATTCATCTTTTGGTAGGATTAAAGATCTTGCATTTAATGCGCTTAAAATAGACAGTTCTTTGATTCAAGAGATTTCTAAAAAATCAGTCGATCTGATTATTATTAGCAGTCTTATTCATATGGCGCAACAACTAAACATTAAAACCATTGCCGAAGGTGTAGAAACAGAAGAGCAATATTTAATATTACAAGAACTTGGTTGTGATATGATTCAAGGTTATTATTTTAGTGCACCTCTGTTACCGGATGAAATGGACTTACTTTTGGAGCAGCAGTTTTAAAAGGAATAAATTAGGAATTTCCGCCTTATTATGTGAGTGCTACCAAGGCGTATCGGATAAAGAGAAGCAAGAAGATTATTAAATTTTTTCAGAGAGAGTCGAACATGGCTGATTTTAAAATTTTTAGATACCCTATCCTGATTAAAGAACGGCACCTGGATACTTTTCATCATGTTAATAATGCTACCTATTTGGAGTTATTAGAAGAAGCGCGCTGGGACTTTCTGAATGCGAGTGGCTTTGAGTTAAAAAAAATACATGAGATGGGGACTGGTCCTATTGTATTAGAGTGTCACATTAAATTTTTGAAAGAACTTACCTTACGGCAATCTATTGTTATCGAATCACAAGTACTTTCCTATGAAAAAAAAATTGGCGTGATGCGACAGGATATTTTTGATGAGCAGGCCGTGTTGTGCAGTCAGGCAAAAATAACCTTTGGTTTTTTTGATATGAAAGCGAGAAAGCTTATTTTGCCCTCGTCTCAATGGCTGGAAGCGATTGGGGTTGCTTAGGAGCTATTTAATGATGGGGATGAAGTTAGCACAATGTTGTGCGACGGTTTTAAATTCGGAAATTTTGTTATGAAAACATTGATTGTTATTCCTGCTCGTTATGCGTCGACCCGTTTGCCCGGGAAACCCTTAGCGATGATTAGTGGTCAAACCATGTTACAGCGGGTGGTGCGTTTGTCACAGACTGCAGCCGCGGGGTTAAGGCAAGTTTCTGTGGTGGTTGCCACCGATGATACACGTATCGCTTCACATTGTGATGACATTGGGATTCCCTCCATAATGACTCCAGCTGATTCACCGAGTGGTACTGACCGTGTAGCTGCTGCGGTACGTCAATTGAAAGATAAACCGGACTTTATCTTGAACATGCAGGGGGATGCGCCGCTGACTCCACCCGATTTTTTGCGATCTATGATTGAAACGTTTATGGCATCGCCTTGTGATGCAGTAACCCCAGTGACGCAATTAACTTGGACAGAGTTGGATAAACTTCGTCAAAATAAAAAAACCACGCCTTTTAGTGGTACTACAGTCACTTTTGATGAGAAAACAGGGGATGCCTTCTGGTTCAGTAAAAATATCATTCCTGCCATGCGAAAAGAGGATGATTTACGGAAAAAAAGTGAGAAAAGTCCAGTCTTTCGGCATATTGGTTTGTATGGATACTCGCGGGAGATGTTAGAAAACTATATTCATATGCCAGAGAGCACATTCGAGAAGCTAGAAGGGCTTGAGCAATTACGCTTATTGGAAAATGGTTACACTATACGTTGCGTGCCGGTGGACTTCAATGGCCGTGCGAATATGTCAGGAATAGATAGCCCTGAAGATATTGCACGTGCAGAAGCATTAATTGCGCAGCATGGGGAGTTACTCCCTAGTGCGATAAGGAGCTAGTTGAATGAGTGTCACAACACGATTATTAGTCGCGCGGCATGGGAATACTTTTGCGGCGGGCGACATAGTGAGAAGGGTGGGGACCACCGATTTGCCGTTGGTTGAGAGTGGTCTGATGCAGGGACGTATGCTGGGCATGTATCTTAAAAAAAACTTGCTGATTCCAGATGTTATTTTTACTTCAAAGCTAAAACGCGCCATACAAACGGCAGAACAAGCACAGAGCGTCATGCAAACGCAGTTACCCATGGAAGAATTGTCTATTTTTAATGAGATTGATTATGGGCCAGATGAGAATCAAGCAGAAGAGCGTGTACGCGATCGGCTAGGCGCAGACGCACTGAACGCTTGGGAAACCGATGCCAAAGTACCTCATGACTGGAAAGTGAATCCTTTGGATATTATTCAAAATTGGCAGGATTTTTCTGCTCGGATAATACAAGACTATGCCGGAAAAATAATTTTAGTAGTGACCAGCAATGGTATTGCACGATTCGCACCCTATTTAACGGGGGATTTTGTGGCTTTTTCAAAACAATATGGGATTAAAATTGCAACCGGTGCTTTATGTATATTTGAGACATTACCCCCATGTGAGCAGTGGAATTGTCTACAGTGGAATATCAAACCAGGTCTTATGGATGCTATAAAGGGAATGTAGATATTAGAAGGGGTACCAACAGATAGTCGCACTTATGTCACAGGCGCGCGTATACTAATACCGCAAATAATACGCATGCGGCGATAACAACCGCGATGGTGATGAAATAAGGCTATGTGAGGCTTATATTTACCTCAAAAAAGGGTTCGGCCTAAGCAGAGTCACCCAAAAATGATTTGCGAAGTTTTGCGGTGATTCTGCTTGTATATCCAATGTATTAAGATAAACGAGTTTTAATATTTATTGACCAAGAAAAGGGGGAGCCATGCAAAATACTTATTGTCTGTTTTTAGTAAAATGTATGCTATTCCTCTCTATAAACACGCTCGTTATGGCGGCGGATAAAACGAATGATGCTTGCCAGATTTTGTCTACCTCCCAACAAGTTAAAATGTTACCGACGTCACAAATTATTGTGGTGCACTCCTTAGGGGGCATTAAAGCCAGTATGACTTTATGCCAAAAACAAGGAGTAGTATGGTATCCCGTATTTTTGCCATCGTTTGAGGCCGTGATCGGGGAAAATGGAACAGCCGCCGCAGGGAAAAAGAAAGAGGGGGACTTAAAAACACCCGTAGGGTTGTACCCGATAGGCGATGCGTTTGGAACACGGCCCTTGGCGCTAAAAATGGATTATAAATACATCACTGCAGATGATAAATTTATTGATGATGTTCATAGTAAGCGCTACAACACCTGGGTAACTGGCACTACAAAAGCGAAGAGTTACGAGCATATGCTCATTAAACCTTATGTTTTTGGTGCTATTGTTAATTATAATATGCAGCCAACAATAGCGGGTGCCGGAAGCGCCATTTTTATACATGTCTGGAGCGCATCAAATACGGGGACGGCTGGCTGTGTTGCAACGACCCAAAAACATATATTGCAGATGCTTCATTGGCTCGATAAGGCTCAACATCCTTATATTCTGGTGTATTAATTAAGCGGGAGCATCCGTGTATTTATTGCTCAGAAATATTGTTAATTTCACGCCATTTTTTTAGTAGGGTTTGACGACGTTGAGGGTAACGTGTTTCTATCAAGGTTAATTTGGTAATTCTATCCGTGCGAAAATGACGAAAATCTTCCCGCAGCTCACACCAAGCGACAATAACATGAATCTCTTCAAAAAAACCAAGTGCCAGTGGCCAAATAATACGTTGAGACGCCTCTCCTTTGACATCCATATAAGTCATTTGAAGCTTAAATTCTTTCCGAAGAGCAAGACGTATTAAGGCTTCTATCTCATCATCATTTTCTATGGTGGTTTTTACAGGACCAATAAGTAAACCTGAAAACGCAAGTTGTTGCCGAAGATCCTCCGGAAGGACCGCAGATATTTTAGCTAAGACATTGGTTGCAGCAAGCCTTAATTTTTTATCGGTTCTATGTGCTACCCAGCGTGAACCGAGCACCAATGCCTCGATTTCTTCCTCAGAAAACATTAAAGGAGGCAGCATAAAACCAGGGCGCAACACATAGCCAACACCAGGCTCTCCGTCTATTGATGCTCCTTGTCCTTGTAAGGTGACTATGTCGCGATACACGGTACGCAGGCTTACATTGAGCTCCTCCGCTAATTGTTGTCCACGGATGGGGTAGCGATGTTTTCTCAGTATTTGGATGAGCTCAAAAAGACGTTGGGTTCGGGACAAAGTATAAACCTCTAAAAAGTTAATGCTGACATATTTTGGCAGCATTAACTTGAAATTTCTATATTATGGATACGATAGGCTTGAATATAAGGCGACAATGGGGCGGGTTTACTTTAAAATCGTGTTGTCCATCAAAACGTACTGGGGCTAAAAATACATGCTTAAGGGATTAAGTATCAATGGTTATTTATGTGTTTTTTTTATTTCACTACTGAGTGTAAGTTCATCAATTGCAGGAGCATTAGTTGGAAATAAGGGCACAAAAGAGGCGGGCGCCCTATTAATGAGCACCAATAAGCCGCCTATCTTCCGCGGAGTGCAACCGGTTTTTACATTCACCGCCGGTGCGTCTATTTCACAATTAGGTCAGCCCCAATCTTTCATGCCATTAGACCTTTGTCGTTACAATTATAAACCACAAGGCTCAATGACCAATATGCTGTGGGGTGGCTTTATAGGCTCCGAAGTGAAGCGTTCTTCCTCATGGGGATTGATTGTAGGATTAGGTTATTATCAACCGACCAGGCTTTCTACAAAAGGTACATTAACACAAGGCGCTGATTTAGAGTCTGATAATGCATATAACTATAGATACCAAACACAAAGCCAGCAATTATTAGTGGAGGGTAAATTGTATTGGATTGCAAAAGAACGAATTCAACCTTTTGTGATGCTGGGTATAGGTCCTGCTTGGAATAAAACATCTCATTACCAAACGAATGTGCCGCCTTTTCTCGAGTTTACTCCTGAGTTTTCTAGTCACACGCAAACCAATTTTACCTATGCAGTTGGTTCTGGAGTTGATGTAAGCCTCACTCAAGCGTTTCGTGTGGGTGTGGGTTACCGATTTACTGATGTAGGGTCAGCAAATACAGGTAGCGCTCAAATAGATGAGATACCTATTTCAAGCACATTAAAACAACGACACTTATATGCCAATCAAGTGCTCGTTCAATTCACATTTATTCCGTGGTCAAGGGACTAAAACATGAGCACAAAATGTAAAGGGATTATGCAGTTTTTGATTGTCGTTCTGTTGGGCATAAGCGGTACCATCGGGCATACGACTGTATTTAGCATTGTTCCGAAAGCAGGCACCTCATTACCAACACATGTGGCTATTGGCGGGAGTGTAGAAGCACTATATACCGTCACCAATACTACTGGCAGTACTCATGCGGGCAATTATATTAAATATCTTCCTCCAAACACGACGCACGTGACCGTTGATGGAACATACCCCGATCTTTGTGCGGCTACGTTTACGCTCGCATCTCAGGCCAGTTGCACCTTGGAATTAAGTGTAAATGCGCCTGTAAACGCTAATGATCCAAATCCTCAGCATCATCTTTTTGCTTGTTTAGGCGATTGTGTAACCTGTTGTGCTGGGACCAACTTCCCTTTGGATGTAGCGTATCCTATTTATACCGCCATATTTGATGCAGGTAGCAGTGGTACCCGTCTCTCTTTTTACAGCGTTTTGCCAGGAAATGGGGGCTATCCCATCATTGAAAAAATTGGTACCTATGATGACAATCTAGAGGGTGTTCCCGATGATGACGGCATCAACGATTTTCTCAATGGTAATGGTTCTATTGATCTCGATGGCGAACCATTGCCACCCGGCTGTCCAGGGACGAGTAACTTGGGTCAGCTAGATGTTGAACCTTGTGTGCTTCAGCCCTTGTTGAGAAAACTGGATCAAGGCGTCGCCGATCAAAATATTGCTACCCCCAGTTTGCATCTGACACGGTCTCAAGTGAAGGTTGAATTGTTTGCCACAGCAGGAATGCGCACCGAAGACCAGCGTAATGGTGGAGGCAAGACAACGGCACAAATTCTTGAATACTATAATCAAATGAAGACTTATGTTTCCCAATGGGGGTATGGCGTAGGGGAGTTTAAAACCATCAATGGTAATAGTGAAGAAGGTGTCTGGACTTGGGTTAATCTAAACGATTATTACTACAATAGTTTTGGCGGAAATACCACGGTAAGCCCAACGGTTCAAGCCCCCAGGGGTGACTTTGAAGTGGGGGGCTCATCAATGCAAATAGCCTTTCCAACGAACACGCCCCCAAGTGATGCAGCGAATGTTTACCCAGTAAGCATTAATGGTTATTCTTTTAATGTATATAGCAAGACATTCTTGGGTTTGGGAGGAGACGATGCTCGCAAGTATGTCAAAGCCTACCACTACAGCGGTAATGATGGTGGGGCAGGGTGTTATGCGGCCACTGCGACGGCGAGTAACACGGAAGAAAAAAGTGGCATTCAACTGTATCCTAGTGATCAGGTGATTTCAGGCCCTTATCCATTTCCGACAAATGCTGCTTACTTGGATACACCATGGACCACTGTTCCAAATATTCCTACAACGGGTTATGTTGGTTCTCTTTTACTGGTAGGTTCGTCCGTGTATGATGGCAATTATTGTTCCAGTCTTTATGAGCTTACCGTCAATCAAGTCACTTCTCTGCAGAGAAATAGTTATGGCACGTTTAACGAGGGGGCGATCGCGACCATGGCTTCATTTAAGTCGGCTTTAGAAACAAGTACTGAGCCATTTGTTGGAACTGATAATTTTTTCTACACAGCAGAAGGCTTGGGATATACTCCCTCAACGGGCTTTGATCCCTCAGTATTTCAAGCGAATCTAGCAGCTTATTGCTCAGGCCCTGTCGTGGGTCAATTTAATGCACAAAATGTTTGCCCTAACGGCAACTTCATGAATACCTATTTATTTGGGCCTTCAGGATTGTTTACTGGCAGTACTGCAACCTTCGCGGGGGTTCTGGATCCAGCTAATGCGGATAATGAGACGGTTCTTACTTGGACCCGTGGCTACTTACTCTTGAAATATGCAAATTAAAGCTTTATTTCTTCATGTAAAATGTACCATCTTCCTCTTACGGTAGATATCCTTCATTGCAAGGTCTTTATGCACAATAAGTCAGATTGAATAAAAGCCCGTTCCCTCTGTGCCAGCGACAATGAGACAAAAATAAGGTAAAACTACTTCCATGAGGGCGGTAGGGAAATTGTCAAAATGGTATTAGGATCGAACAACAGCATTAATGAGTTAAATTTAATCAAATCACAATTAGATGAGAAC
>JAUYSE010000014.1 GCA_030696465.1 Legionellaceae bacterium | reverse complement strand
CATGGCGCGCCCGGCAGGATTCGAACCTGCTACCCTCGGCTTAGAAGGCCGATGCTCTATCCGAATGAGCTACGGGCGCCAAATTGACCTATTGGTCGGGGAGGAGGGATTCGAACCCCCGACATTCTGCTCCCAAAGCAGACGCGCTACCAGACTGCGCTACACCCCGTTTCCCGTCTCACGAAGAGAAGCAAATGATACCTCTCCACTTTGCATCCGTCAAGCATCGTTTACACTTTTTTTTATAGATGACAATCTTTGCCTATTACAGTATCATGAATCGCCCTCATTTATGATATGAAAACATGAATCAATCTGATCGTTTCCACGCAGCTAAATGGGTCACCCTCTTGGGCGCTGTTCTCAATGCCTTTCTAGGCATACTCAAAATGGTGACCGGAAGCTGGTTTCATTCTCAGGCCTTATTTGCGGATGGTATCCACTCTTTAGCTGATCTCATTACCGATGCCATGGTGCTTTGGGCGTCACATGTTGGCAGCGCACGTGCTGACCACTCGCATCCCTATGGTCATGAGCGCATAGAAACAGCCGCTACACTGCTGCTATCCTTATTTTTAGTACTGGTCGGCGCAGGTATTATTTGGGAAGGCATCCATGAGCTCCTAGAACACCAAATTATTCCCCCTCAAAAAGCGGCACTATGGATTGCCTTAATTTCTATTTGTATCAATGAGTTTTCCTTTCGTTTTACCAAACTCGTTGCCGTACGTATTAAATCCGAACTTCTGTTAGCGAATGCATGGCATCACCGCTCTGACGCCGGCTCATCGTTGGTCGTCGTTATTGGTCTACTTGGCGCCCTCGCGGGTTATGCCTATCTTGATGGCCTGGCCTCTATATTTGTCGGCGCAACCATCATCCATATGGGTCTGACTTATGGATGGAACAGCATCAAAGAATTAGTGGATACCGGCGTGGATGAATCCATCAGACAACAAATATCTGAGATTATTATCCAAACCCCCGGCGTACAACGTATTCATCAATTACGTAATCGCTCCATGGGGGGGCATATTTTAGTGGATGTGCATATTCTCGTACATTCCTATCTTTCTGTGTCAGAGGGCCATTACATCGCTCAACAAGTACATCAACGTTTAGTGAAAGAAATCCCCCTTATCCGCGATGTAACAGTACACGTTGATCCTGAAGATGACGAACTCATACAGCCCTCTTACTCACTTCCCAATAGACACATTATAGAAAAAAATTTATTACATCCTTGGCAAGAAAAATTTCCCGAAATTCAATCTTGGGTTATTCATTATCTTGATGGCAAAATAAATATAGACTTATATTGTGATACAATAAACAATTCTAGCCTGCTGAAAGAATATATTTTAGAAGATAAACTTCCTCATGATTATCTACACAAAGTAAGAGTGTTTTATTTATACTGCGCGCAATAATATTTTAGGATCCCCATGCAACACGAATTTTTAATTAAACTTGGTATTGCCTTTATCATTTTTGTTTTAATGTTGATATCGGGCAGATACCCGCTACGCTTGCATTCACATAAATCTCATGGCCATGATCACCACCACAACGATGAACATGCCCATTCTGTTTCGATAGGTGAAACGCTTGCTACTGGTATATTTTTAGGTGCCGGACTACTGCACATGCTGCCAGAAGCTAATAGTCTTTTTGAGAGCGCGGGATATCACTACCCTTTCGCCTATTTAATTACCGGAATTTTATTTTTGTTATTCTTGTGGTTAGAGCACATCGGGAAAGAAATGTATCAAGCACCCGGCTCAAAGCAGGGACATTTTGCCATTCTCGCTTGGCTGATGCTCTCGTTTCATTCTTTGATGGTGGGTACTGCTTTAGGTTTAACTCAATCTTCCTCTATGATGATTATTTTATTTTTTGCAACGATTGCGCACAAATGGGCAGAAAGCATTGCCATAGCGATTCAACTACATAAAACTAATCTCTCGTCTAAAACTATCCAATTACTTTTCTTTAGTTTCACTTTAATGACGCCCTTAGGGATCGCCTTGGGTTATTCTTATGATGGCAAAGTCCCTTCACACTCCATTATTGAACCTATTCTCGTTGCCGCCTCGGGCGGGACATTTTTGTATTTAGGAACGCTACACGGTTTGGAACGTTGCGTACTGGTAGAGCGTTGTTGTAATTTAAAAGATTTTAGCTATGTGATTGTTGGATTTTTGTTAATGGCTGCGGTCGCGATTTATCTATAGCGCTTTAGCAAGAGTCTGGATGAAATCCGCGACCTTTCAAAGAATATCCGAGCCGCGACCATGAGGGAGCGGAAATTTTAATGTTTCAAAAATGCTCCGCTCCCTCATGGTCGCGGCTCGGATAGATCGTGTAAACCTCAACCCGGAGACTTAATATTATTCACTGCTACCTCTAATTTCTTATACTGTTTCATGGTATCGGTATCTGGCTGTCCAAAAAACGTTCGCATATAACCAGCAGAAGAATTTACTTGTACAATAATGGAGGGAATGATTCCCAGTACCATAGCGCAAAACCCTAAAAATGCTCTAAAAAGAGGATTCAATTTACCAAAATGACGATGCTGATTCATTTTATCTTGTAAACTTCCTTCAACCTTTACCTCAAGATTTTTTTGAGTTTCTTCTAGTTTGCTAATTAAGCTGTTTAAAGTATCTTTATTTTTTTGATGTTTAAAAGATTGATAGCACTCGTCTAACCCTTTAAACCAATTGCGAAGCACATCATACTCGTGCTCCTCATTCTTTTTATCTTTGGGTAATGCGTCTATTTTTTTTTGAAACGCGATAAAAGCGTTCTCAAGCCGAGTAAACGCATTTTTATCGAATACCATTGCAACTAAAGGCACGAGTGACGGTGGTTTATTATCGTTTGTCTTTACTGGTAATAGTGAAGATACTAGAGATAACGGGTTTAACGACTCTACAGATTTTTCATCTGTCTCTGAGCCGGTATTTTCTACCACTGGTTCAAAATTTCCTATAGAAACAGGTATTGGTGAGTCTTCCGTCAATGTGCTTAATGACCCTGCTGCTGATGATGATTTAATCGATAAGGGTCCTGGTTCGAAAACATCTACTGGCACAGACACTAGCTCTGGCATCTTAAAATTAAAGGATGGGGCATATAAGCTTACATCATCTAATACTACAGGGGAATCTGGCTCAGCCTCTGCCAATATATTAGAGTTTTCCATGTGTCCTTTTTTAAGATCCGCAAAACCAGCAGGGAGCGTATAACCCAATATCAACAACTCTCTTTCTAAGCCCTGTAACACAGGTAAGCTTAATGCTGCTGCACGTAGCAGAAACTCTTCATTCTTTTTAAAACTATCCGGTAAGGCCTTCGCCGCAAACGGATTTTGTTGTAAGGCATCAAAAATCATCTCTTGATGCGCCTCACAAAATGCCTGCGAAAGATAGCGTAATGCCAGTGAATTATTCTTGAGTGCGGTCAAAAAATCTGGTTCACACTGTTGTATATCCAGATTTTTTTCTTCTTTTAAAGCCCCAGCTGCAATAGCAAGAGCCATAGTTTGCCTATTTATTAGATCCGATTTTTTCAGGAATTTATACAGATTGATTGCGGGTGTTTTTTGTAAATACTTGCGAAATATATTAAAAATAAAAGTTTCTTTTTCAAATTCAATATCTTTGCCAACTTCAGGGGGGAGTGCATTCAGGAGATGGATGCACTCTAATAAAAATGATTGATTAGCAAACTCGTTATCGTAGGGTTTAGCTGGCGAACTCTTGGCGCTATTGTTTCTCTCGGTAAGCCATTCTTTAGGATTCCTTCGTAGATATTCATGGGATGTATCGGCGGCTTGTTTGCTGAGCGGCATTTGAAAATCCTCCTGGATAAATGTGTGCAGGAGTATACTTTATTGCTAAAGTAAGATCAA
>JAUYSE010000103.1 GCA_030696465.1 Legionellaceae bacterium | reverse complement strand
CTACATCCATTTGTTTTTCGAATCTCTCCAGCTGAAACCCCGGCTGCACGCAATTTTTCTAAGGCAGCCACGTTACATCCTGCTTTTTGTACCTCTGAAAATGTTACTCCAGGAGGTAATCCATTTGCTGCCTCAATTTGTTTTTCAGTAAATCCTGCTCCACGTAATTCGTCATCCGTAAAACCAGCATCTTTTAATTCTTGCGCAGTAAACCCTGCATCGAATAAAGCACATGCACTGAACCCACAACGTTTCAACCTTTTGGCGCTATATCCTATTTTTTTCAAATCTTTTGCAGAGTATCCTGCCGCTTTTAATCCTTTGCAGTCACACGTATTTTGCAAAGCACTTAATGAATATCCTGCCGCTTTAAATTGAAGACAAGTACAAGCCGAACTCAAATCACTGAGCTGTGCGCCTTGATTAATAGCATCCTGTATGCTCGCTCGACTACAATGCTCATTTGCCACATTTTGTTCCCATGCTTCTTTGGAGTAGCCATTTTCTCGATCCAAAGAAACAAAACCTACGCCCCCTGACTTACCAATTACTCCGACCCCGGGGCCAATCGCTTGTGCACGAATAATCGTTGGGATAGCACTATTTCCCGATTTTGCTGCAACCTGTGCTTGTTGAACATTCTGTTGCTCTTGTAATTTAGCATACTGAGCCGTTTGATTGAGCGCCCCCGGAATAGATTGTATCCCTGGAGTGCCTGATAAGCCGGAAGAAAGTGCGGGCACACCCATGCTAGTAGCAGTTCTAAATTTCATAAATCCAATAGAAATAATCAGGACTAAAAGGATAAGCGTGAATATAATAATGACCCGTGAACGAGTATTAGAAAATAACGATTTTAAATTTTCTGATCTACTAGCCATGAGCTACAATCCTTCTACTTTAAGTTGCATTACTTTCCCATGCCAAGATACTAAGAGTATTGGTGACTTCTGCATTTCATATGCATGCATCCCGTCTCCACTGGTCATACTTGCCACCCAACCAGGAGATAAAACGGTTAAGTTCGTGCGCACATACATTTTTTCATTCAACAACCAAGCACGTGCATCGCCACCACTCACAACTAAACGCTGAGAACCATTCGGTGGAACGCCATCTAATACATTTAATAAAAGACTATCTGCACTGGGAGGTAGCCCATCTCCTGATGGTAAATTTTTTGCATTAGGACCATATCCTTGTACCCGCATATCAATGCGATAATCTACTGCTTTCTGTCCAGGGATCATGGTCAGCATTACCGGCGTATTCAACCCTTTTAAGCGTATAGCCATATTACCGTACGTATATTTTTTTTTGGCTTGAATCATGAGCGTATTCCCTGATTTATCCCATTGAATACTAAATGCCGCCGGATCCCCTAAATCATATGCTGCGATAGGCCATGGCGCGCCTGTCGAATCTAAAAACACTAAAGAAGACACAAATCCTTGCGCTAAACGAATTACCGGAGGGGTTGATCCAGGAGATAAATTGACGAATTGAGACGTCGCGGTTGGTTTAGGCGGAACCCCCGCTGGAGAAGTCTCTGCATATTCTTGTGTATTATCTAACTGTTTTAAACGGATAATTTCTTCAGGGGATAGCGGATATAGTTTTCGAGTAACCTCTTTAAATGCTTTATCGTCAACAATTTCTTGTTCTTCTTCTGTCGTATCTTCTGGCCCAACTTCTTCTTGATGAGCCAGTCGAGGAGCAGGCGGCGCTGGAGTAACTGCACTAGACGGAGTGGTGGTCGTAACCGGAGAATTCGGCGTAGGGGTGGCCAGTTTACTTTGTAATAATCTCAACTGTTGCAACGCTTGCTGTGCGGAGTCAGGTTCTCCTGCTGCATAAGCGGTACTTAAAAAAACTCCAAGAAACAAGCTCAAGCGTGCAATCATTGTCAATGCCCATCGATAAACATACATCAGCTCGCCTCACTTGATGCTGGACCAACTACAAATTGCTCTATCCCTATACCTCGCGGAGAATTTATAGTAGGGACACGAGTAACTAGCAAAGTAACCACATTATTTTGCTGCGTAAATTCACTCGCACTCTGATAAGTCACTAATATAGGCATTTGAATACGCCATGAGTATTTCCCGGTACTCATTGGCCCTTTTTCTAAAATAACCGGAGCTCTTGTTGCTACGGCAGACACCACTAATTTCTTAGCCTTTACTGCGGCTAAGTTATTGGAGGACTCTAATGCATTTAAAAATTCAGACCACCCCTCGGAGGTAAAAAACCCTGAAGACGCTTGTAGCTCATCTCTATAATTCACAAAGTTATAGGTGAATGCTGCAATCGCGGCCTGATTTGCCCACTGAAGCACTGCGGAGTCTGATTGATTCGGCTCATTTAGCGGAATTAAAGGCGTAATACGTCCATTAATGCTCGTTGCAAAATATCGAGGAGAAGGCGGATGCGTAAGGAGGTAACCTAATAACCAGCCCATAAAAATATTCAACGCCATAGAAGCAATTAAAACAAGCCAGGCTTTTCTTTGCCCATCTCTATAAAAATCATTCCGCAGCTTTATTTTTTCAAGTGCATCTTCTGCCATATAATCATATTCCTAGATAAAATATTATTACTTATTTAAAATTCTCTATAATTAAAATCTTTAGGTAATTGTGGCACAATGGCTATATTTGATTCATTTGGAGCCCATAACGTCGTTAAAGGCATAGGTGGGGTTACGCCATTTGTCGAATAATACACTCTATGCGGTATATTAAAAAATGCATGAATAATTCCAAGAAATAAAAAATTATTTAAAAATATTGAAAAAACAAGGAGGCTACCTATTTTTCGATAGGCTTGCACATAAAACCCTTTCGAGCTTTTTATGTTATCCCACGACGCCCTACCCATACGATCAACATCCCTATAAAAATCAGTCCTACTAGATTAACGCATTACGGAAAACAATTTCAATGCGGGATCGCTTATTTTTATCCCCTGCCATTCCACAGCTATCTCTGTTTACTTTTTCAACAGTTGCATTTTCAAAAATAACACGTCCGTCAATTCCCTGTGAGCGCAGATAACGTCCAACTTCTTTTGAGCGAGCCACAGCTAAGGCATATTGTCTTGCTAATGTCCGATACGGTAACACAAAATTTGTAATAGTTACCTCTATTTTTCGATAAGATTTTAAAAAAGCAGCGACATGATTTAAAGGCTTATAAGATTCCCACTTAATCCGAGAAGATTGTGTTGCGAATATGTCTTGAGCAGGAATACTAATTAGAAAATCATCACCCATAGTAATGACGCGGATGCCTTCGCCATTTAATTTTTTTTGTAAATCCAATCGTTGTTTATCTGTGGTATTTTTAACATGCGGAGGCAAAATTAACCGAGGATCTTCATCTGGCACATAGGTCGGTTTACAAGCTCCTAATGCTAAAGCTAGCGCTAAAAAAAGACTGTACCTGCCAAAACGAAATATAAGCAAAATTCCCTGCCCCTAAGCGTCATTATAATGCTCTTCATCATAGACAAAAAAAGTAAAGAAGCGCAAGTATAAAGATCATTTTCCTATGCAAAATTGAGAAAAAATAACGCCTAATAAATCATCTGACGTAAACTCCCCTGTAATTTCACCCAAATATTGATGTGCCAGTCTTAAGTTTTCAGCAAGTAATTCGAAGCTACTTGTTCTGAACGTTTCATGTGCTAAATATAAATGTTCTTGTGTGCGTTTCAATGCATCCACATGCCTTCTTCTTGCTAAAAAAAGCCCCTCGGTTGGTTCATAACCTACTTTTTCTTTCAGAGCCGTCTTCAACAAAGAGAGGCCTTCACCGGTTAAGGCGGACATATAAATAATATCATTTGTGCGATGCGCTACTTGATTTTTCGTATCAATTTTATTAATCACTTCTAAAATAGGTATGCCTTCAGGGATAGCCTCTAATACTTCCTCAACAGAATCGTTTTTAAGATCTTGGATATCTTTAATCCATAAAACACAATCTGCATTCGTAATCGCGTGTCGTGCTCGACGTATACCTTCTTGTTCAATAATATCAGTGCTTTCTCTTATTCCCGCTGTATCTATGATATGCAAAGGAATATCATCAATCATAATACTTTCACGCATCACATCGCGTGTTGTTCCTGGAATAGCCGTGACTATAGCCACATCATACCCTGCGAGTGCATTTAAAATACTCGATTTTCCCGCATTTGGTTTTCCAGCAATGACCACTGAAATACCTTCTTGTAATAAAGATCCTTGATAAGCATTCAATAATACTTGCTCTATTTGGGCGCTAATCTCTTGTAATTGATGGTCTATTTTTTCTTTTTCTATATGTTCTATCGCCTCTTCTGAAAAATCTAAAGAAGCTTCTATAAACATTCGAAGATATATTATTTTATCATGAATCAAGGTGATTTTTTTCGAAAATTCCCCCTGCAAAGAACGCACTGCTAAACGTGCTGCTTTTTGTGAATGCGCATGAATCAGATCAGCAACTGCCTCCGCTTGTACTAAATCCATTTTTCCAAAAATAAACGCTCTTTCTGAAAACTCTCCTGGTCTGGCAATTCGAGCGCCTAAACGGAGGGTTTCTTCAATAATCGCATCTATCACTACAGGAGAACCGTGAACTTGTATCTCAACAACATCTTCACCGGTAAAAGAATGTGGCGCCTGAAAATACAAAAATAAACCCGTATCCAAACATTCTCCGTATTGATTATATACAGATCCATATTTTGCATATCTAGGGATAAGTGTTTGCTGTTGATTGATTTTTAGAACAATGGAGTAGGCTAAAGAACCTGAAAGACGAATAATGCCAACGCCCCCTCTTCCTGGGGGCGTTGCACACGCAACAATGGTATCGCTTTTATAGGGCTGCATATTTTTTAGTAATATACCACTGCTGTAAAATGGATAAAGTATTATTCACAATCCAATACAATACAAGCCCTGCAGGGAAACCCCAAAATATAGCGGTAAATAATACTGGTAATAACATCATCATGCGAGCCTGTGCTGCTTCCATAGGAGCAGGATTCAATCTTTGTTGAATTAACATGCTCAAACCCATCAATACTGGCAATACATGATAGGGATCAGCCGCCGATAAATCTTTAATCCATAAAATAAATGGTGCTTGACGTAGCTCGACGCTTTCTAGTAAAACCCAGTATAAAGCAATAAACACTGGAATTTGTACAACGACGGGTAAACAACCCCCAAATGGATTTACTTTTTCACTGCGATATAATTCCATCGTCGCTTGGCTAATCTTCACTTTATCATCGCCATAACGTTCTCTAAGCGCTAATAATTTTGGTTGTAGTTTCTTCATATTTGCCATTGAACGATAGCTGCTGGCAGATAATTTGAAAAAGAGTAACTTCACAAAAATCGTCACTAAAATAATGGAGAACCCCCAATTTCCTACATAAGAATAAATAAACTTCATACATGAAAAAAGTAAGGAAGAAATAAACCACAACATGCCATAATCTATCGTCAAATCAAGACCAGGAGACACAGTTTTTAAGATACTGGCTACTTCTGGGCCAATATACACTTGCGAACTTATGGTTCGCGTCGTATTTGGATTAATTAATAGCGGATTACTTACTGCACCAATGGTATAAGTGCCATCGGAAGCACGGGTATATAAGGTATATTCTGTTTTTACTTGTGGAACCCATGCACTCACAAAATAATGTTGCTGCATTGCGATCCAACCACCACTTGATTCAAGCTTAAGGTCGAGATCTTGCATTTTTTCAAAGCTTATTTTTTTGTAGCGAGATTTTCCAGGATCTGAATAAGACGCACCGGTATAAGAACCGACATGAAATAAACTAGATTTATCTTCTCCTGGATTTTTGCGCAATAACTGCATATTAAAATAGACAGTTTTAGGATTGATACTCAGATTTTTAACCGTATAAGCTACGTCAATCAAGTAACTTCCTTTATGAAAAGTGAACGTCTTTATCACTTTTAAACCCTGAGCGGTTTGGCCTTGTAAATGCACCGTAAGCGTAGTTTGATTTTCTGCGAGCGTATATTGGGGATGATCCGCTTCATAACTGACCTCCAATGGAAGCACCGCATCTTCATAAGGAATGAGCAAATCACTTGCAGCAATATAACGTTGTTTTTCATTATCAAACAACAATTGTACTTTTTGATTTTCCTCGTTTAAAGCGACGGGATATTGTAAAAGAAGTGCTTGTACAATATTGCCATTTTTGGTGTCAATAGATACATTTAATACATCTGTATTTACTTTAACCTCTATATGAGGAACAGAAGCAGCTGACGGTGTTATTTTATTTTCTGGCAAAACCCCTTCTTGCGGTTTAATACTCGGAAGTAAGGTTGAAGGAGAAGAGGATACAGCCGCTACTGGTTTTTGTGCGACAGGGTGTTCCTGCTCCCAATTAAACCATAAAGAAAACAATACCAAAAAAAACGCTGCGTATAAAAATGTTTTATAATTATCCATAATAAATTCTCGTTAATAATAAAAATAAGGGGGAAATATAAAGTAGTTCTACACAATACGTGCCAGTAAACAGCTGTTTATTTAGGTGGGAGCGCTTATACAAGATCTTCTCCTCCTGTATGCCAAGGGTTACAACGTAATATACGTTTAAATCCCTTCCACAATCCCAGGAAAATCCCATACTTAAAGATGGCCTGTTTTGTGTATTCAGAACAACTTGGATAAAATCGACAACAATTGCCTATAAAAGGGCGGATACAATATTGATAAACATGAATAGGAATGCATACTATTTTTCGAGCATTATTCAACATTTAACAAGTTGATCCCATGTTTGTTTTAATTTTACACGAAAACCGGCTGCACTTAAGCGCATAACCGGGTTTTTTATCAAAACGATCATATCCACTGGCAAAAGCGTATCATTCATAGAAATACGAAAGCTTTCTCTAATGGTTCTTTTAATACGATTTCTATCATGTGCTTTTGAAATAGCTTTTTTTGAGACAGCTAATCCCAATCTTGGGTGTTCTAACTGGTTTTCTCTAAAAAAAATAATATATTCTGATGTTACTATTTTTTTTGCATTTTCAAAAACAAATTGAAATTGATGTTTATGTAATAAACGTTTCGTTCTGTTAAATGAATACATCTAAACCGTAAGTCTTTTTCGACCCTTTGCACGGCGACGTTTCAATACAAGACGACCACCTTTGGTTGACATACGATGACGAAAACCATGATCTCTTTTTCGTTTCAAGTTACTGGGTTGAAATGTACGCTTCATAATAAAACCTATCTTCTAAATATTTTCAGAGAAAAGGCGAATCCTATGGAAAATTATATATTTTGTCAAGATTTATAATTTTTTATTCAGTATAAATTCCTCTTATCAGCAAAATTAGTACAATTTATCAGAGCCGGACCGTGAGGAAGTGGATCATTGTTCAATACAAAATTTTTCCACGCACTTTGAGCTATCAAATAATTCAGCCCTATAAATATAGTAATATTATATACTTTTAAAAACTTATGATTATTATAAGCTTTTATTTTTCTGTGGATAAGCTTAATAAAACTATATTTATCTATACATTATATATTACTCTTAACTGTATAAAACCCCTGTTTAACTCCCTTCAATAGCTATGGATAAATAAGCAGACATTTTGAGAACTTGATTTATCCCTAGTTTAATACCAGGTATATGGGCTAGTTATACATGTGTTATGCACCTTACTCAGTAATGTCTTTGACAGCAACTTTTCACGATTTATTCCTGAGCGTTTCACACTAATATGTTACTTAATATCTCATGTTACGCACGCAGTGCTTTGTTTACCT
>JAUYSE010000092.1 GCA_030696465.1 Legionellaceae bacterium | reverse complement strand
GGTACCCCACTGCATTTGCTTTATGGATAGCGCCGCATAAAAATTTACGTCTGTTGCCCTGGTTTTTTTTAGGCACTATTTTAATGCGTGCTGCTGGTTGCATTATTAATGATATTGCAGATAGGCGTTGGGACGCCCATGTGGCACGTACGCAGCAGCGTCCTCTCGTGACCGGCGCCTTGTCTTTAATAGAGGCTTGGGTTTGCTTATTGTTGTTATTATTTTTATCTTTTCTAGTGCTGTTACAGCTTTCTCCTGCTTGTTTTTATTGGGCCTTAGCGGCGCTTGGGGTAGTAGGGCTGTATCCGTTTACTAAACGGTTTTTGCCGGCGCCGCAAGTGATATTGGGTATCGCTTTTTCGATGAGTATCCCTATGGTATATACCGCATATGCGGCATCTATGGATGGGGTGACTTTATTGTTATGGGCGAATACGGTTTTATGGGTATTGTCATACGATACCATGTATGCCATGGTAGATAAGTCTGACGATCAAGTGTTAGGCTTGTATTCTACGGCAATTTTGGCGGGAGAATATGACAGCATTTGGGTGAGTATTTTTGGCGTTTTAAGTTATCTCTCTTGGCTGTTTATTGCCAAATTACTGTTCTTGAACATCTATTTTTATGCTGCTTGGGCTGGTGCTGGCTTGCTCTTAGGATACCAGCTATATCTGACCTCTACACAACAAGCGCAGGCTTGTTTTCGTGCGTTTAGTCTCAGTGTTTGGTATGGATTATTGTTGTGGATTGGCTTGTGTTTTAATTTCTGAAATGACGGAATTATTTCTCGATTTTTATTAAAAAATACGGTACAGTGAGATATTCTCATAATGGGCTTGTTGTATACTTATGTTTAAAAAATTACGTGGTCTTTTTTCAAATGATTTGTCTATCGATTTAGGCACCGCCAATACGCTGATCTATTCAAGAAGCGTTGGGATTGTCTTGAATGAACCTTCTGTGGTGGCCTTGAGAAATGAAGATGGGCAAAAACGGGTGGCAGCAGTTGGTATTGAAGCCAAGCGCATGTTAGGGCGAACACCAGGTAATATTACCGCGATTCGTCCCATGAAAGATGGCGTCATTGCAGACTTTTTTGTGACTGAAAAAATGTTGCAACACTTCATTCATAAAGTACATGAAAACCGTTATTTAAAGCCAAGTCCAAGGGTTTTGGTTTGTGTTCCTTGTGGATCTACACAAGTCGAGCGTCGTGCGATACGTGAATCCGCAATGGGAGCAGGGGCGCGAGAAGTATTTTTGATTGAAGAACCGATGGCTGCAGCACTGGGCTCAGGTATGCCAGTAGAAGAAGCCAGTGGCTCTATGGTTGTCGATATTGGTGGCGGCACGACAGAAGTTGCGATTATCTCATTAAGCGGTATCGTATATCATCAGTCCGTCCGTATTGGCGGCGATAAATTTGACGATGCGATTGTCTCTTATGTGCGTAGAAATTATGGCACCTTGATTGGTGAAACCACGGCTGAACGTATTAAGCATGAAATTGGTACCGCATTTCCCAGTCGTGATTTATATGAAATTGAAGTACGAGGACGTAACTTGGCGGAAGGTATTCCCCGAAGCTTTACATTAACGAGCGCTGAGATACTCGAGGCTTTACAAGAACCATTATCTGGTATTGTTGGCGCGGTACGTGCAGCACTTGAATTGGCGCCACCAGAATTGGCAGCCGATATTGCTGAACGAGGCATGGTCTTGACTGGCGGGGGAGCCTTGTTGAAAAACATGGATACCTTGCTGATGGAAGAAACCGGTCTCCCAGTAATCGTGGCTGAAGATCCCCTCACTTGTGTAGCACGAGGCGGTGGCAAGGCATTAGAAACCATGGACTTACATGGCGGTGATTTCTTATCGACGGAATAAAAAAGCACGTCTCTTTAATAAACGCAGCGAATATTCGTTTATTTATGGGATAGTATTTTTTTTCTCAGTGCTAGGTATCTGGGTTGATGCGCACACGGCGTTTTTTCGCCCGTTACGCGTTTTTTTCTTGGATATGGCTCAGCCTTTACAATCTATAGTCGATTATCCTTATCAACAGGTGGTGCAATGGCGCGCTTTATTTTCTGATAAAAGCGATTTGTTGCATGACAATCAGCGCTTGCAAAATGAGCACTTGTTGTTACGTGCAAAATTACAATATTTATTAGCCCTCGAAAATGAAAATACCCAGCTGAATGCTTTGTTACAATCTGCCGCGCAACACAAAGAGCAAGCAATGGCGGCTCGGATTGTGCACGTTGAGACAAACACTGCACGACAGCTTTTGGTGCTCAACAAAGGATTTCGAGATGGCGTCTATTTGGGGCAGCCTGTACTAGATGCGAAAGGCGTAGTGGGTCAAATTATTGAAGCAGGTTCTCATACCTCTAGTGTGTTGATGATCTCCGATGTGAAATCGGCGATTCCGGTGCGTAACTTGAGAACGGGGGAGTGGGCGATTCTCTCGGGCACTAATGATCCCACACGTTTGGCGGTCGTGCATTTATCCAGAACTGCTGGGATGCAAGTGGGTGACTCATTGGTTTCTTCGGGTTTAGGCGGACGTTTTCTTGATGGATACCCTATCGGAAAAGTGCTGTCTTTGAAACCCATGCCAGGTGAAGACTTTGTACAAGTAGATGTGGCACCAACCGCTCTGTTACAAAGAGATAGATTGGTTTTATTGGTTTGGCCGGATAGAAAAGAGCGGCATTTGGCCCAGGAAATTCTTGAAAGAATGCATGCGTTAGGAGAAACCGTCTAATGTTACTGCGATGGTACTTGATATTCGCAGTGGCACTTTTGTTAAGCATATGCTTGTTTCCAGCTCCTTTAATGGGTATGGAACCTGTTTGGTTGGTATTGGTTTTATTGTACGCGTTTTGGTATGAGCCAAAAATAGTGCCATGGTGGTTACTGGCAGTTTGGGGCTTATTAATGGATGTGTTGTTTTCTTCTCCATTTGGTGAACATGTATTGGCTTTGATGCTGATATACGGTCTTGCACGTTTGCCTTCCAGACCATTCTCTCGTTTGTTGGTACCACAGCAAATGGCATTGGTGGGGGCTTGTGTTTCTTCCTATTTAATCGTGTTGGCACTGATGTTACGATTACAGGGCTATCCGATTATTTGGACTGAAATAGTCATGAAAACCTTGATGAGCACCTTGTTTTGGCCTTGGATTTCTTTAGTTTTTCGCAAAAAAAGAGTATTGCAATAAGAGTAACTGTTGTTCTCGAGAAATATAGACCATTTTCGCACTTTATTGTCCTTAAAATTGACACGCCCATTTAAACAATTCATAATATGCGGTTTTAATTCAAATTATTTTCCCTTTGTACGGTACAATTTTTGAAAGTAACGTCTTTGCGACCCAGAGCGAAGCGAAGGGGAAGTAATCCAGTGACCTTAAAGCCGCTGGATTGCTTCGCCTGCGGCTCGCAAAGATGGCCTCAGTAAAAAATCGTACCGTACAAAACACTTTTTATAAATTATAACGTTATTGATAACGTATTAACTATTAGGTATTCATAATTATGTTTGATATTAAAGATTGGGTGATTAAAGAACCTTCAGTTACAGATACATTACAAGGCACTGTTACGTTACACAGAAAATTTGAAAATGCGGTTTTAGATACGGATATGTTAGAAATATCTATGACCGGGTCTTTTGAAGGTAATCACCTAAAAACAGGAAAGATGATTCGAACATATAAAAATCAATCTGTTCGGGTAGATAAAGGCGATTTTGAATTTTTAGCAACAAGTCGTTTTGAACCATTTGGTCTCACATCAGGGCTTGTTGAAGTGACTTTGCTGGATGGAAGTAAATGGATTTTTGATGGTGAATTTAATAGAACAAACAAGACGTTCAAGACGTTCTCGGGAAGTGTTCATCACGAGACATTGTCTGTCAAAAAAGTATATCAGGGAGTCTTTTTATATCAGAGCGAAACTTTGTTTTTAAAATGCTTTCAGTATAGCAATATAAGCCTTCGAGACTTAAGTTATTTTCAACCTTCGCCCGCAGATCAATCTGAAGTTTTGGTAGAAAAAAATGAGGGTTCTTTTGTAGGAGAAAATTTACATGGAGCTGGGGCAAGAACACAAGTAACGAATGATGAGCAACCGTTGATTGAGAACAACTCTAAAGGTGTGTTTGTCCATGGTCATTTTAGACAAGGTCAGAGAAAGAAAGAAGACTTTTCTAGAAATCAACATACTATCGATCGAGGGGAGTTTAAACAAGGTAGGTTGCATACACAAAAATATAGAGGAACAAGAAAATTAGTAGACTCTTACACGGGTGCTGTGGTTATGGAGGATAGAGGGAGCTTTGATAATGGCTCTTTTGTAAGAGGAATATCTCAAGGGTGTCCAGATGATGAAAGAGTAATTTATTATTGTGGTGCCTTGCATAAGGATAAATATGACGATCCAAATGGGATATTATTAAGCTTCTCTGAGTCAGAAGGTGGGCGTTTGTTTATAGGGTTTTCTGCTGGGAGAACGCTCAATGGAAGATCAGACCTGGGTACTTCAGAGCATTTTGTACATTGGTTTAAAATTCAACTAGAAGATACCTATCTGCATGGTGTTGAGTGTTGGAGAGAGGATGGATCGGCTAAGGGTAAACCAGTATGGGTCTTGAAATGTTTAGCGGATGGCACCTTTCAAGAAAGTATTTACTCTACAAATGGTTTAAAAAACAGGGATAAAGTTGATCTGAATAAAGTGAATGCCTTCACGCTAATCGAGGGCTTTTTGATTGAATGTGGATTAGCGTTTGTCAGTATTTCAGAAAGTCTTGCTGTTTTAGAGCGTTTAAATCCACCTAGGGATAAAATCAGAGCTACTTCGAAGATTAATGCATCAGAAATATCACAATTATTAAAGGATGAGTGTAGAGAAAAACAATTACAGAATGATTTGCGAGCCGCTAAGAAAATAGCTGTTCAGGAGAAAGCTAAACAAGATGCTGCTTTAAAGAAACAGAAAGAATTGGATAAACTGGCTCGACAGGCGGAAAGAAAGCGATTAGAGACTGAAAAAAAAGAAGAAGAGCTGCGTATTGCTCGAGAAAAAGCAGCCTCTCGACAGGTGAGAAGAGAGCAAAATATTTCTTCTATGTGGAGTAATACTGTGGTGCAGGAGTCTGCTTCAGGCGCTGAGGTAACGGGGTCTTCTGATTTACCGTCAGAAGCAAGCGCCACAACAACTACGCTTTGCTCTGAGGTATTGTTGTATACTCCGGTTAAGGCAGCCAGCTCCAGGGCGGAAAACAATGGCTCAGACACGGGCTTAAGCAACTCCCCTGATTCGAAGCGAGATGAAGCAGTGATGAGTCCTGATCAGGACTCTCCAGGAGAGTGCTCTCTGAGATTTAACTTTTCTGGTAAAAATCTTAAAAAGCTTCAACGGCGCGGTGGTTTTTTTGACAATCTATCTTTGTCCCAGAGTGTACCCCCTTCCAATGATAATGAGATGACCATTCAAGTAAGTGAGTGTGGCCAAACTATTAAGACGCTTGAAGGACAATCCTTAGACCCTACAAAAGATTCACCATATAAAGGGGCCCCTTCACCAATATGAGAATACATTCACGTGAACGCACACGCCTCCAATTCACCTTGATTTTTTCTTGAGAGTCAGATGCCTACGTCCTGCGGCTTGT
>JAUYSE010000061.1 GCA_030696465.1 Legionellaceae bacterium | reverse complement strand
TTCATTGCCACGGTAAACAGCGCAAGGCCTTGGTTCAAAGTGGTAGTGAGCTGCGAACGCCAGCAAGGTCGGGTTAAAGCGAATCGCATCTCCCTGCCGTTCTAGCACCGCACTTTTCAGATTGTCATATAACAATACGCGAGGCACGCCACCAAAGGCCTGAAAGGCATTTTCATGGCCACGTAAAAAATTTTCCGTACGTTGATTGAGGTAAAAATGTAAATAAATTTTCCGGGAGTAACTTAATACCATGACAAAGGCCATCAATGGTCGCTTTGCTTGTCCTACCATCATATATCCAAAGTGCCCCCAATCAACTTGCGCTTGTTCGCCTGGCAAGGTTCTTAATCGTAGATAGGCTTCCGCTGCGGGCTTGGGTCGATAACACGAGATAAGATGGCGAAAATGATCAATGCCGCCGGGATAACCTCGTTCTTGCACCATGGCAAACAAGCGGCTTGCTGTCAGGGTTGGATACCGATGCAACGTATCCAGTACGAATGATAAGAATGGATCCATCATGGACGATTGCACGAAGATTTTCTTTTTGGGAATGCCTGCTTCTGACAGGACACGCTTTATTGTGCTGTGATGTACACCCAACTGAGACGAAATAGTCCCCACACGCCATTTTTCAACATGGTAATAGCGCAATATATTGGCCTGTAACTCATCTGAAATGCTCATTGTTCTGTTCCTCATTAAGATAGTCATCAAGGTGGTCGCGAACAAGACGGTAAAGAGTGAGGTTTTTTAGGCACTCCGTAGCGTAAAAACCTTGAACGAAGCAAAGAAGAGACAGCTGTGTGGCACAAACGACAGGTTATCGATCTATTTATCTGCCTCTTGTCATACTTTGTTGCCTTGTTTTTGACCGACGACAGTAAACCATTAGGGGTGGTTTCACTGGAACCCTGATGCGTCATTTTATTTTCAAACACCCGTAGCCGTTGCATATAATGACGCTGTCGTAATGCATGCTTTAGTCGGCCTTTGATACTGTGTTGATAACGAATCCCAGCATCACGTAACGAATTTTTTCGTGCTGTAGATGAACAGGAAAAACTACAGTAAATATTTCCCCGATCGCAGTGGGTGCAGACAATGACTTGCTCATAGCAGAGCGCGCATAGAAATAGTCGTGGTGTAGGTTCCATAGCAATCCTTTGCTAATGAAACCTGGCATTTATGTGATTACGTGATAAGCTTTAATCAAGGGACTGGTTGGCGTTTGGTATCGTAGAGACGTCGAAATCACGAACGATAACAAACGCGGGTTTCATTAGTCCCTTAATTTTAGATTAGTTTATCGGGTTGTTCTAAATGTGAGCTATTCAGGATTGTGTCGGGTGAAGTGAGATTTTAGATTTACTATCGGCCTGCGCCATTTATTCGCGGGTTATTAGCCCTGTCTACAGATACGACTGGCTAAATCAATATTTATTCAGTACGATCGCCAAAGTACAAGATTTTGCTACCAAATGGCTTTGGTCTTATAACAATGAAAGACCTAATATGGTTATAGGTGGCATTCCACCAAGACAAAAATTAGCTGGGGTGGCAGCTTAACCCTCTACTTTTAACAGCAGTTAAAAATGGGGGGATTACCATTATTGTTCATCGTTCATTTCTGTTTTGAGATTTTACTCTCTTAATAAGGTGTCCGACAAATCAGAGCAAGATCATTTAAGTGAAAAATGAAACATTGAATAGTATCACTTCAAAAAAATTCTGATGCCTCTTTACATAAGGGGTGAACGGTTACTATTTTAGTAAGTCGTCCCTTGGTTTTTTTTGCTAAAATCTTTTTTTAGGGCTTCTTGGAGAGTGTAAGGTGGCGCCCACTGTAGTTCTGTTTTTATTTTATGATTGTCTACAATAAACGATTCTGATAGCCGTTGATATGCACTTTCTTGCCCTAATATTTTTGTCATATATCTTAATAAGAAATTTGGAATAAAAAATATTCTAGAGGGTTTATTGATAGCTAACCCTATCTGTGTGACAAGCTCAGGGGTTGATAGCGCTTCATTGTCACTAAGTACAAATGTTTGATTACAGGCATTGGGGTGCGATATACATAACAAAATAGCATCAATAAAATTTTCCACATAAAGCATGCTGCGTTTATTTTGAACACCTTTAATAGGAAGAGGTAGGCCTTTTTTCACAGCATTTACAAGATGCAAGAAATTTGCTTTTACATCGGCGCCATACATAAGAGGAGGGCGTAGTATCACGATATCTGTATTGGAGTTTTTAGTGATTTTTTTAAGTTGTTGCTCTGCATTATATTTAGAAATTGCGTAATGCCCTTGTGGTGCAGGAGCATCTTGTTCCGTTATTTTTTTTATAAGGGAAGTTTTTTCTCCGTGTACTTTAATGGAGCTGATAAAAATAAATCGATTTATATTGTAATTCACTGCAGCTTTAGCTAAGAGTGTAGTTACTACAACATTCATTTTATGGTAGGCAAGTTCAGCATTGTTTTCCTTATCATTCATTACATGTACACGTGCAGCCAAATGAATAATAGTTTGGATATTATGCATGTAAGGAGAAAAGTCTTGGATATCAGAGAGATCATTTATAATAACTGTTTCAATTTGCTCGACATTATCCTTGTATTCCTTTTCGCAAGCATGTAGGTCTTGCTCTGTTCGGAGGAATATACGAAGATAATATCCTTTTTTTAGCAATAAATGACACAGTCGTCTCCCAACAAAACCAGTCGCGCCTGTTATTAATATTTTATGCATTATATCTGCTTTAAGTTTATTATTGGGAGGTTTATTTTCCAGTAGAAACAGAAAGTAATATTTCCGATAAGGCCGTTGCAATCACTTTCTGCTGTTCCAAGGACAAATAAGGATGCATCGGCAGACTCATCACGCGTTGCGCAGCTTTTTCAGTGTACGTAAAAACCTGTCTTTCAGGATAAAGTTTCTTAAAAATAGGCTGCTCATGCAAACCAACCGGATAATGCACCGCGGTTGGAATCCCGCGTTTTTGTAACTCTTGTTGTACTAATGCACGCTCAGGGACTTCAATCGTGTATTGTGCAAATACACTGGTGTTATGTGCCAATATAGAAGGTTTTTTGACGGACTTTGGCAATAATTGTTGATAGCGGTCTGCAACCATTTGTCGTAACTCCACTTCTTCAGGGAAGAGTGCAAGTTTTTCGAGGAGTACTGCAGCCTGCATGGTATCAAAGCGCCCGTTAATGCCTAATCGAGAATGATAATAACGCTCAGATTGGCCATGCACACGAATTTCATGCATGCTTTTCGCTAAATCAGGATCATTCGTAAAACAAGCCCCGCCATCGCCGTAACAACCTAAAGGTTTAGATGGGAAAAAGCTGGTACATCCAATCGTCGTAATGGCAGAAGAGTGTTTGCCTTTATAAGTTGCGCCAAAGCTTTGGGCAGCATCTTCAATAACAGGAAGATTATACTTTTGCGCCAGCGTGTTAATTTCGTCAAAATCTGCACATTGCCCGTATAAACTGACCGGCATAATGGCTTTTGTTTTTTTACTAATAGCCGCTTCAATGAGGTTAGCATCTATATTATAAGTATCAGGATTAATATCAACAAATACGGGTTTTGCACCCAACAGTGCAATCACTTCTGCAGTGGCAAAAAAACTAAAAGGGGAAGTAATAACTTCATCGCCCGCTT
>JAUYSE010000008.1 GCA_030696465.1 Legionellaceae bacterium | reverse complement strand
TGATTTAGTTGCGGGGATTGAGGGGGTAGAATTCATTGTTTTAGAAAAACCCAATTCTCCTTTAGATTATTGGCGATTTAAACGCAAGATGGCATCGAGAACTTTTGATGTATTATGCGCAGCACAAGCAAGTTTTCGAGCTAATTTCTTATATGCCTGCATCAAAGCGAAACGTAAAATAGGCTATGATACAGTGCGTGCAAGAGATGGGCATCGTTGGTTTATTAATGAGAGTATTCGGCCAGGTCGGGATCATACCTTAGAGGGTTTTTTAAAATTTGCCGAAGGCTTAGGTCAGCCCTCGGATGTTCGGTTAGGCGCCAGTGAACAAGCGGAGGGAGTGTCCTCGCCGTCCATAACCGATGGCGAGCGAGCTGGCAATCACGTTGAACATTCAAGGGCGCAGAGTGTAGTTTGGAATTTACCTATTAATGCAGAGGCAGAAGCTTGGGTCGCTGCACAAACGTTTGGGCCCAGGCCTTGGTTGATAGTGAACGCTGCCGCCAGTAAATCCGAACGTACTTGGTTGTTAGATCGCTATATCACCGTTATTCGTGAAACCCATGCGCGTTTTGGTGGAACCGTCATTTTGGTTGGTGGGCCAGGAGAACTTGACCGTCAGCTTGCGGATGGTATACGTGCCGAATGTTCTTTTTGTATAGATATAGTCGGACGTACGCGTTTGCCGCAATTGTTATCGCTCATTCGTCATGCAGATGTCGTATTGTGTCCAGATACCGGCCCTTCGCATATGGCGGCAGCAGTGGGAACTCCCGTGGTCGCGTTACATGCGGTCACGAGCGCCCAGGTGTCTGGACCCTATCCTTTTCTTGATTTGGTTGTTGATTATTATCCTGAGGCCATCCAACATTATTTAAATAAAAATATGCAAACTGTTGAGTGGACAACGCAGGTGCATGGGAATGAGACCATGCGTTTAGTGCCGGTTGAACCAGTGCTAGAGAAATTATTTTCAGTTCTTTCTGCGAAATAGAGAATAGTTACAAAATCACCCTTGAAAAAAAAATTGCAATCCCCATATGTTGAGTATCAGCATTATGAGTTTAATGTTGATACTTCAATTTACAAATACTCACTCTTACAGATGTTTGAAAAATAATAATCTTAAGAGATGAGCTTAACTAGGAGGTTGTGATGAGTAGTGCTATGCCGATTCAACCGTTGCATGATCGAATCGTAGTTCGTCGTGTTGAAGAAAAACGTCAGTCTGCTGGTGGAATTATTATTCCTGATAATGCTGCTGAAAAACCAAACTATGGTGTTGTTGTTGCTATTGGTTCAGGTAAAGCATTGGATAACGGCCAAATACGCGCTTTGACGGTTAAAGTTGGAGATGAAGTATTGTTTGGTAAGTATTCTGGTACTGAAATTGAACTTCACGGCGAAAAACTGATTGTAATGCGTGAAGACGATATCATGGCTACAGTTAAAAAATAATATTGAATTTTGATTATTGGAGAATAATATGCCTAAAGCGCTATATTTTGGTCATGAAGCACGCACCTTATTAATTGCTGGTGTGAATGCCTTGGCAGATGCGGTTCAAGTGACAATGGGTCCTTGTGGTCGTAATGTTGTATTAGAAAAATCATATGGTGCACCAACCGTAACGAAAGACGGTGTATCGGTTGCAAAAGAAATTGAATTTGAAAACCGCTTTGAAAATATGGGCGCGCAAATGGTGAAGGAAGTTGCTTCCAAAACTTCAGATACTTCTGGAGATGGTACAACGACTGCAACTGTTTTAGCACGCGCTATATTGCTTGAAGGTCATAAAGCAGTTGCAGCAGGCATGAATCCTACTGAACTGAAACGTGGCATTGATAAAGCTGTTATTGCAGTAGTTAATGCATTGAAAGATCTTTCTAAGCCTTGCAAAGACAGCAAATCTATACAGCAAGTAGGGTCTATTTCTGCAAACTCTGATACAGAAATTGGTAAAATCATTGCAGACGCCATGGATAAAGTGGGTCGTGATGGTGTTATCACTGTGGAAGAAGGCACTGGTCTAGAAACGTTCCTCGAAGTGGTTGAAGGAATGCAATTCGACCGTGGTTATATTTCTCCATACTTCATTAACAATCAACAAAACATGACCGCTGAGTTGGATCACCCTTATGTTCTCTTAGTAGACAAAAAAGTGTCTAACATTCGTGAAATGTTGCCTGTACTAGAAGCAGTTGCAAAATCTGGACGTCCATTAGTGATTGTGGCTGAAGATGTTGAAGGTGAAGCTTTAGCAACGTTAGTAGTGAATAACATGCGTGGAATCGTTAAAGTCTGTGCGGTAAAAGCACCTGGCTTTGGTGATCGTCGTAAAGCAATGTTGCAAGATATTGCGGTTCTTACGAATGCACAAGTTATTTCTGAAGAAGTTGGTAAAACTTTAGAAGCAGCTGCTTTGACTGATCTTGGTAGTGCTAAACGTATCGTTATTACGAAAGAAAACACCACTATTATTGATGGTGAAGGCGATGCGAAAGTCATTGAAGCACGTATTTCTGAAATCCGTGTTCAAATGGAACAAACCACTTCTGACTACGACCGTGAAAAATTGCAAGAACGTGTTGCTAAATTAGCAGGCGGAGTTGCAGTGATTAAAGTGGGCGCAGCTACTGAAATGGAAATGAAAGAGAAGAAAGCTCGTGTTGAAGATGCATTACATGCGACACGTGCAGCTGTAGAAGAAGGCATTGTTCCTGGTGGTGGTGTTGCTTTGATTCGTGCACAAGCGGCATTAAAAGCGCTGAAAGCAGACAATGCTGATCAAAATACAGGCGTTGATATTCTACGTCGTGCGATTGAAGCGCCATTGCGTCAAATCGTAGCAAATGCTGGCTATGAAGCGTCTGTTATTGTGAACAAAGTGTCTGATCAAAAAGGCAACTTTGGTTTCAACGCAGCGACTGGCGAGTACGGTGACATGGTAGAAATGGGTATTTTGGATCCTACCAAAGTAACACGTACTGCATTACAAAATGCAGCATCTATTGCTAGCTTGATGTTAACAACCGAGTGCATGATTGCTGAAATCCCAAATAAAGATGAGGGTTCAGCTGGTGCAGCCGGTGGTATGGGCGGCATGGGTGGAATGATGTAATCCAGCCATCTGGTCCTTTAGAAACCCGCCCTTGTGGCGGGTTTTTTTTAGTATCTGACCGTTCTCCAAGATTTAAAAATCGGGAGAATAGTTCTCTTTCCACACCCACAAGTGTCTTCCCGGAATTTAGAGAAACTTGAACGAGCTCGCGAGCTTTAGTTTCTCTTAATGTCCGGGATCTATCCCTCAATTACCACAAAGTTGTAGGTTGAGCCTTGGCCCAACAAGCTATATAACGTTATACCGGCCATTGCGCGATAGATTTTTTCAGCAGCGTTTTTAGATGATCAGCCGCGAGATGGGCGACTTCTAAAACACTTTCATGAGAGTGCTCCGAGTGAGGCACGACACCGGTTGCATAGTTGGTGATAGTTGCGATGGCGGCGACCTGCATTCCACAGTGATGCGCAACGAGCACTTCAGGTACGGTAGACATACCAACCGCATCTGCCCCTAACAGTTGAAAAGCACGTATTTCTGCAGCGGTTTCATAATTGGGACCGAGTACCGCCAAGTAAACCCCTTGATGCAATAAAATATGCTCTTGTTCGGCAACGTTCAATAAATGTTGTTGCAAAGTGCTGTTATAGGTATTTTGCATGGGTAAAAATCTGGGGCCAAATTCTTCATTATTGGGACCGATCAAAGGATTACAGCCTTGAAAATTGATATGATCACTGATGAGCATTAAAGCGCCTGGTGGAATATGCTCATGCAAAGAGCCAGAAGCATTTGTGGCGATAAAAGACTGACAGCCCAGTAATTTTAGGGTGCGAACATAAGTGCGTACGGCCTCATGGACAGCGCCGCCCTCATAATTATGCGCGCGACCTTGCAAACAGACAATAGGAACCCCTGCAAGATAGCCGAGGACCATTTGTCCTTCGTGTCCAGCCACCGTGGTGCGTGGAAAGCCAGGCAGCATTTCATAAGGGATGAACTGTGGTTCACTTAGTTCCTCAACAAAAGAGCCGAGACCTGAGCCTAAGACAACGCCTATGCTGGGGATGAAGTCTGGACACCTTCGTCGAATGTAGTCACAGGCGAGATTGGCACTGACGTCGGGTTTGGTTTTTGTGAACATAATGGACTCCCATGAATAGAAGATGTAGTGAGTGAAAGAGAGGGTGATTCTGTTGCGGTGCTTTTTGGAGTAGTGGAAGGGACTTTTGAATAACTTGGAGCAATGCTGGGTGTTTCGGAGGATTTTGTATCACTGGGGATAATGGCATTGAGCCAAGAGCGAAAAGAGAATCCACCGAGATAGGGTGTTATAACGAAAGCGAAGATAAGAACTGGAGTGATAAAATAGCCGACCGTAAAAATCAGTGCGGTAAAAAGACTTATTGCGCTGACAATAGCAGCATATTGAAGATATCTATTTTGTTTTTCTGCTTGATACGAGGGATCAAAGCTTGGAGGAAATTGCTTTTTATGATACTCCCCAACACACCAAATCGCATTACTGATGGCAAATAGCCAGTAAGCGGGGAGTGCGGCTATTGGAAAAAAAATAGCAGTAATCGCGACGCCGGCGGCGGCGAGGCCGATGACAGCGGCAAGGATAAATTGGCGAGGATAACTGATAGTGTTGAACCAAAGGGTTTTCTGAGGACTGATTTTGGGATGAAGTAAGGAAGCAGTAATCCAAAGCAGATAAGCAATGGAGTATAATCCCATACCCAATGTACCGAGTATTTGTCCAATGAAAGGAGCGGATATAAATACGGTAATTCTAGAGAAGAACACGCCAGCAAAAAAAAGAACACCACTCCCTTTATCAAATTTTTTATATAGACTCATGCAAGGTTCTCAGCATTCAACTGCATCAATGGAGCCGAGGGAGCTACTCCATTTTTTTTATCAGAAAGGATTATGAGCGGAATAAAGGAGATGCGGTTGCTCATTGTCATCATCGTCATCCAGAGGCGGTTGCTCATTGTTATCATCGGTTTTGGTGGATAATGAGAGGTGTAAGTGAGGAGGCCTTGTACTATCATCTGCATCGTGAACCTGTATCGAGAAGGCAGCTGCTTCATCAAGATGTTCTTCGGAAAATCTAGGGACTTGATGACGTCTACCCGGAGAGCTCCTCTGAAAAAATGAAGAGGGTGGTGGTGGTTTTTCATGTCTTTGGAGTGTACGAGGATGGGGAGGTTGACGAAGCGTACCTGAGTTTGAACTCTCTGTAAATGCTCTTGGTAGATTATCACTACCTACGGTCGGGGTATTAGGCGACGGTTGTGGGGGGGGTAAAAAGATAGGGGCTCCGGCAGTACTGGCATCGAGTCGTTGAGAGGTGTTCTCTGGGGAAGTGTCGGCTCTATTCCATTCGCTATAGGATGTTCCTAAAATAACGGTCGCAGCGTATATATAGAAGAGTAAGTTGAATATTTTACAAGCAGAGTCGGACGGGTCTGGAGAATCGGAACAGGTTTTAGAGTGTATATAAAAATATATAGATAATACCAGTTGAGCCAGAGAGATAGAGGCTTGAGAAATATGAAAGGCTTTCTCATGGAACGTAATATCCTCTGGATGAGCAGGGTCTTTCTTTTTCCAAAAAGCTGCGCAAACAGAGGTGACTGTTTGTATGACTTTTGCTGGAATGATGAGTGCCGGTAAAGCACCAACGACCTCCGAGCTGACATTGACTCGTTGCGCAACTCGTGTAGAAGTTTGTGCCGCCAGACGTTGTTTGAGTGTACGCTGTGATGAGTTGTTAGATATCGGTCTGGATGGAGGAATGGGTTCCCTTGGGTCTGGCATTACAATAATATCCATATTACTGATTCATTATAAATAGTGTAATGATGAATTATTTATGTTTCAAGAGAGGATCGTAGCATTTATATCAAAATACATATCATTTTTTAATTTCCATATTAAAAGTTTCTTTGTTCTTAGAATTTCAGTAGAATCATGACATCATTGTTGGGATGCAGAGGATGAGATGCTTGAGTCATATGTTTTGAATTTAGAGGATGTAAGTTTACAACACATTGCGCATGTGGGCGGGAAAAACGCCTCACTAGGAGAAATGATCCATCATCTTTCTCTATTGGGCGTGAGAGTACCTTCCGGATTTGCAACCACCGCGTCTGCATTTCGACACTTTATGGAAGTAAACCAATTATCTACTAAGATTTACGATGCTTTACACTCCTTGGACGTAGAGGATTTAACCGCACTTGAAGCGTGTGGAAAATTTATTCGAGAGACTATTCTTGCCGCTCATTTCCCACAAGATTTGGAAGAGGCTATTCGGGTTGCATACGCAGATCTAGAGCAACGCACGAGTGGATCTGCTTTACGTGTGGCGGTTCGATCTTCTGCAACGGCTGAAGACTTACCTAATGCATCATTTGCGGGCCAACAAGAAACTTATTTAAATGTAGGTGGAATCGAATCAATCTTAGAGGCTGTCAAAAAAGTATATGCTTCATTGTTTAATGACCGAGCAATATCGTATCGAGTGCATCAAAATTTTGCACATGAAGACGTGGCCATCTCAGTGGGTATTCAACAGATGGTACGTAGTGATATTGGTACCAGTGGCGTATTATTTACTGTCGATACAGAGTCAGGTTTTGAAGACGTCATTTTGATCACTGCGGCATATGGTCTGGGTGAAATGGTGGTACAGGGCTCCGTGAATCCTGATGAGTATTATGTCTATAAGCCGGCTTTACGTTTGAAGAAATCCGCCATTATTCGTCGTCATTTAGGTAGTAAAGCACAAAAAATGATTTATGCGACGGAGTCTCAAGGTTTAGATACTTTAAAAATTGTTTCTGTTGAGAGTGTTGCGAGTAACCAATTTGCATTAACGGATCAAGATATCACCGAACTATCAGAAATTGCGCTGGTCATTGAACAGCACTATGGCCGAGCCATGGATATTGAATGGGCGAAAGATGGCGAAACAGGACTGCTTTACATTGTGCAGGCGCGCCCAGAAACCGTGCAAAGTCAACGTAACGCACAAAGCTTAGAGCGTTTTGAGTTAACCCAGAAGGGTAAAGTCTTAATAGAAGGGCGTAGTATTGGTCAACGTATTGGTCAAGGGAAGGCGCGAGTTATTCGCAGCCCCCAAGACATGCATGCCTTACTTCCCGGGGAAGTATTAGTGGCAGATATGACCGATCCTGATTGGGAGCCGGTGATGAAGCGTGCGTCAGCGATCGTGACAAATCGGGGTGGACGGACTTGTCATGCGGCGATTATTGCCAGAGAACTGGGTATTCCTGCAGTGGTTGGCTGTGGAAAGGCGACACAGTCTATTCCTGAAGGTAGTGAAGTGACCGTAAGTTGTTCTGAAGGAGACACCGGATATGTGTATGACGGCTTATTAACGTATGAACATAAAACCTTAGATGTACATAACATGCCTGATTTACCCACGAAAGTGATGTTAAATGTGGGGAATCCCGAGCGTGCCTTTGCTTTTCGGGGGTTGCCAAATGCAGGGGTTGGTTTAGCGCGCTTAGAATTTATTATTTCAAATTATATTGGCGTACATCCTAAAGCCTTATTATTTTTTCGTGAATTGACGGATGAGACTTTAAAATCAGCCATTGCAGAAAAAATAGCGGCTTATGGTGATCCTATTCGTTATTATATTGAACGGCTTAAAGAAGGCGTTGCTACTATCGCAGCGGCATTTTATCCAAAGCCAGTGATTGTGCGTTTGTCGGACTTTAAATCGAATGAATATGCACATTTATTGGGTGGAGAAATGTATGAGCCTACCGAAGAAAATCCTATGCTCGGATTCCGCGGTGCGTCTCGATATGTGGATCCTAACTTTGAAGATTGTTTTGCCTTAGAATGTCAGGCTCTGCGTGCCGTACGTCAAGATATGGGTTTAGATAATGTACAGGTGATGGTGCCTTTTGTGCGCACTGTTTCTGAAGCGGCACTTGTTATTGAGGCTTTAGCGCGACACGGATTACGTCGTGGAGAAGCCGGATTAAAACTCATTATGATGTGTGAAATCCCTTCAAATGCACTTTTGGCAGATCAATTCTTGACCTATTTTGATGGGTTTTCTATAGGGTCTAATGATTTAACGCAATTAACTTTGGGTCTCGATAGAGATTCAGGCTTA
>JAUYSE010000039.1 GCA_030696465.1 Legionellaceae bacterium | reverse complement strand
CATTCTTTCTGAATGGCTATTTTTGCAAGACTAGATAATAGTGCTTTTCCAAGACCCTGATGACGATATTCATTTTCTACGAACAGATCCTCGATATAAAGAATAGGTGCCCCAGATGACGCCGAATAGGAAAAGAAATATAGTGCATAACCTATTGATGTTTCATTATATTCTGCTATTAATACATCAAAATATTTTTCTTTCCCAAATCCATGAAGTTTTATTTTATCTAAAGTCAGTTGTACTTCTTCAGGTTTTTTTCTTTCATATTCGGCAAGTTTTTTTACTAATTCTAAGAGTGCACTTTTATCTTCTTTTTTAACAATTCGGATATTAAATTTCATTTTTTACGCCTATTTCAACATTTCTATACCTTAGGTACAAATATAATGTAGTTTTAGATATATCAAGCTGTTCAGCAATTTTTTTAACTGGGATCGTTCCATTTTTATATAGTGCTTCTGCAATCGCTGCTTTTTCCATCGCTGACTCAGACATACCTTTCGGTTGCGTATTCCGACGAAGTGGATCAGTCATTCTGAAGGAAGTGGATCACTGATTCCGAACGATGTGGATCACTCGGAGCGAAGCGACGCATATTTGTATTATATTATAAAAAATCCTTTTTGTGTGTTTTTTTGGTTATTATTTCTCTCATTGAGGGTCCTGGTACTTCAATGCGATGAGCATTGTGTACCAAGCGATCTAAAATAGCATCTCCCAAGGTTGCATCACCGATACTGTCATGCCCAGCTTTCACGGGCAGCTGACTTGTAATCAGTGTTGATGACTGGTGATACCGATCATCAATAATTTCTAGTAAATCTCGTCTATTAGCGTCATTCATCGGAGCAATACCCCTGTCATCTAAAACAAGTAAATGAAGCTTTGCGACATACTCCATAAGCTTGATATAACTCCCATCCGCCTTAGCAATTGTGATAGCTTGAAAGAGTTTTGGCAGCCTAATGTAGCGTGCACCATATCCTTGTCGGCAAGCTTGATTAGCAAAAGCACAAGCAAGATAAGTCTTGCTGAAATCGCTCCTGCACATTCAAAGCCAACAGCAGCAAGATAACCATATCGGGCAGGTGATATCAATAAAGCAAAATCAATAATGGCATGCGCCGACGCTATTGCTGTAGATTCACCCTTATGGAGTTCTTCAAATCCAGACGAGACCGATGCAATCCCCTTTAAAAAAGTTCCCATTTTATGAAGCTTACTTGCCTTATATACTGCAGCAGAATACTTTATCGTATGATTAGCCTCTGTATAAGGAATTTGTTTCGTTATCTTCATTATCTTCATTCAGCATGACCCCTGGCCCTTATATTCTTGCTGAGAGACCCGTTCTCTTAAATTAAGAGTCTCTTGCGAATCAGCCGAGTTCTTTAAGGCAAAAAAACCACGTTCCGCTCAACTATGACACACAAATGACTGCATTGGCAATACTTTTCATTGCAATCAAAATATTGCTGAAATTGGGGGTCTAGACGCTAACCCCCGAAGTTTTTGGGCATTTATCGATCAATATTGGTGAAAGTAATTCAGAGTCTATATCTGTCTCATATCGATAGTTATAACGACATAATTTTTCATTTTCAATATTCCAAATTTTTCTTTGTGTAACGTTAATTGTGAAAATTATATTAGGTTTGTCTTTCGAGTATACGGCCTAATATCCCATTCAAAAGTCCAAGCATCCTGAGTCTGATTTATTACATGATGTATTTCACGAGCAACCGACTCAAGTTTTATAAAATCTTTTTCTAATAAATTAGGATTAAGAATTTTGCCTCGTTCATTGAGAATGGGGCCATCAATTACTATATGAGCAACGTGAACTTCTTTAGGAAGTAGCTGTTTTGCAATAACACGAGAATAATTACTAACAGCACCTTTAGCAATAGACATAACGGGCGCATCAGGATTCATCCATATTCCAGATGTACCTCCGATAGTAATAATAGATAGCCCTTGTAGTTCTTGATCACAAATTCTAATTGATTCTTTAATTGTGTTAAAAGTACAAAAAAAATTTGATTGTAATCCTTCCATAAAATCTGATGGCTCAAGTAGTTCGATTGATTTACTTTTTATCCATAAACCGGCAAAGCAAATCACAGATTTGATTGATTTCCCATGAATTACACTAATAGTGTCAAAAATATTTTTAGTTTTAACTGGATCCGAAAGATCTACTGTGTGGGTTGAAATTTTAATTTGGGGATTAATCAGTAAAAGTTCATCTTTCAACTTATCTAGATCAGATGCTGTTCTGGAAATAAGGGCCATATTTCCACCTAATTCGGCAACAGTTTTTGCAAAAAAACGACCGCAACCCTTTCCCGCACCAGTAATAATATAAGTATTTTTTATCATAAAATCTTCCTTCTAGGGGTTCTAGCCCAGAACCGGCGAAATTTCCGGACCATTACAGATCAAATTGACATTTAATCGATCCACATTAACACATTAAAAGGTTGGGAACACGAAATCCGATTTTAGTTATGCGCCATTTTGGCCAAATGACCAATATCCACTCGAACAAAGATTGAGTCGCCCAAAGCAGTCAATGTGTCATTAGCATATACTTCGCACAGTACACGCGTTTTGCGCCCAACCTCACCATCAACATGTGCTTTGAGTCTTAGCGGTACACCCATCGGTGTTGGCTTTATGTATTTCACACCCAATGAGCCTGTTACACAATCGATACGTGGTAATATCCCCAACTCACGACCTTCGACACGATAGTGATTTGCTATCGCCGTCCAGTTAGAATGACAATCGACGAGACAGCTAATCAGACCACCATAAACTAGCGACGGCCAGCCAACGTAACGTACGTCCGGTATGTATGTCATTACAACGTGCACATCATCAGCATCCCAATAGCTTTTAATCTGCAAGCCGTTCACATTCTTCGAACCACAGCCAAAACAAACACCTTCTGGCGCGGCCAGATCTTGCAAAGCAGAGAATCGCTGAATTTTATTTTTCATTTTTAGATAAACTCTCCAATAATGGGCTCCAGACGCTAACTCCCGGAATTTACGAGAACTTATTAACCAAAAATTATATTAATGGGTTATTGAGCCTATTTTTTGAAATCTTTTGCTAATTCAGCTTCTAACTGTTCGATTGTAGGTAGGCTTATTTTTATTTCTTCGGGCAATGCCTCAGTCAGTCTATATTCTGCTAGACCAATAGGTTTGCTCATGTCGCGGAGAGTATATTCAGCCAATATATTGTTTTTAGACTTACACAAGATTAAACCTATAGATGGTTGATCGCTTGGGTGCTTTACCAAGTCATCTATCGCAGAAAGATAGAAATTCATTTTTCCAGCATATTCTGGTTTGAAGTCCTTATCTTTCAATTCAATCACACAAAAACAACGAAGTTTTAAGTGGTAAAAGAGCAAATCGATATAGAAATCCTGGTTACCAACTTCCAGATGATACTGTCTACCGACAAAAGCAAAGCCAGCTCCCAGTTCGAGAAGGAAGTGTTCCATATGATGGACTAATGCCCTCTCTACTTCTCGTTCTTGCACCTCATTTCCTATGCTTAAAAAATCAAAAATATAAGGATCTTTAAGAGTATGCTGAGCAAGCTCTGATTGTGGCAAAGGCAATTTTTCCTTAAAGTTAGTAACAGCTTGCCCCTGTCGCTTATGAAGCCCTGTTTCAATTTGCATCGTCATAATACTTCTTGTCCATCCGTGCTCAATAGTCTTTTTTATGTAAAATTCCCTAATTTTTTTATCCGGGACAAGATCCATTAAGAAAATATTATGACCCCATGGCAATTGTGCAACAAGCTGTTGCACAAATTCAGGTTCAGAATATTCATCTGCAAATTTACGCATGTACTTGAGGTTTCTAGTGCTAAAACCCTTCATTTCTGGAAACTCAGATCGTAAATCACGACTAAGTTGATCAATAATTTTCGAACCCCAGCCATGCACCCCTTGGGCTTTGAGAATTTCAGTTCCTACATGGTGATAAAGTAAGATAAGCTCTTTATTAACACTAAATGCCGCTTTATTGCGGCTTGAAGCCACGCTCTTTTTTAGATCATCCAAAAGTTGAACATAGCTGGTACCAGTTATATTGTTACTCATATTGCATCCTTAAATGCCAATCCAAAGCATAAAAATAAACCATTTACTCGAGTGGTAGTTCAACCATCTCCCATGTGCTCTCTTTTAATGTAAATCTTTTCCTCGAACCTTTAAGAAAGTCTTCTGTATTAATTTCTAAAATCTCCCATGCATGAGGAATAATTTTAACAACTCCAAATGACGATGGTATCTTCAAAGAATGTATGTCTTGAGAGGCTTGTGATAAATAGAAATCTTGCCAATATTTAGGTAAATAATTTTCCCAATAGAAAGTAGTCACAGCTAAATTATTTTCAGCCGTTTGTAATAAAACAGAGCCCTCAACAGTTATTTGGCCAACATCTAAATTGAGCAAACACGCCGCAATATATGGTTGTTTTTTAAGGTCATTCCATTTTCGAGAGTTGGTTTTTGTCAAAAAAATCAACGCCCCGTCATCAGTAAAATCATATAAATCCATCGTTCTAATGTGTGGGTGCCCATCATTTACGGTGGAAACCTGACAGAACAGTTTATTTTTTGGAAAATCAAACCAGCTGTGCAAAAGGTGTTTAATATTTTGAACCATCATCTCTCACCACATAATCTTATTGAAAGCAAAGCCAGCCCACATATAATCGAATCTTTTCTAACCGCCAAGTTAAGGAATAACTCGAAGTGGACTGGGAAGTTGAATTAATATCATTATATCTGTTTGTCTGCAAACACTACCAAGCTGAATTATCAAATTACTGCGCTAGAATGAGTCATTATGCAGATTTAAGATTTAGCGATGAAGAAGCTATTACTTTGTATTTGTATGCCAAAGATAAACAAAAATTTCATGGTGATCGCTACGAATTTTGGATCTATCGCCAAATGAAGAAGCGGCTCAAAGCAGGAGAGCTATATCTGTCAGACAGCATCCATCATCGCTCACTGCAACAGGAGATTAGCTCTGCAAATGAAAAAGGAGCATTAGTTCAGCCCAATCAAAACATTATTGGATGAGCGTATCGCGGAGCTACATGCAGAATGGATGCGATTCAATAACGATTTTACTCAAGGCAAGCTCAAGCACCTGTTTTATGACGAAAAAACTCAAACCCTTCATTTAAAAAAATCCAAAGCGGAGAGTGATGAAGAGGCTCAGTACC
This sequence comes from Legionellaceae bacterium, assembly GCA_030696465.1. Lineage (GTDB taxonomy): Bacteria > Pseudomonadota > Gammaproteobacteria > Legionellales > Legionellaceae > JAUYSE01. The sequence goes on along the minus strand of JAUYSE010000039.1, from coordinate 3,560 downwards.
GCTTCTATGAGCAATTGCCGCTATGTGACATTACGGATGTCATTCGATTTGTTAATGAACGGTGCCGATACTCATCTGCCTTTACCCACATACAACCACGGTATGCCAAGCAACTTGCAGATGAAAATAGCCTAAACGCGGTTATTATCGCCTGTCATTTTGCACTCTAAAGCACCCACCAATTACGATCAGCAATTGCAACTGCTTATGGAAAAAAGCAGCTCTCAGGTCGTGGCGATCGTGAAATTAAAATCAGTAATCAATGTGCAAGACTTATTGCCAACGCCATTATCCATTACAATTCAGCGACTAATATGGATTGTTTGCCGTATATCTCATCAGGATTGTCTATATTTTTATAATAAACCACTTCTTTTTTATTGTGCGCATCGGTTTCTACTTGATTATGTTCGAACAAGTAGTTTAAGCGATTATTTAATTCTGCCATTCTCCCAGTAGGCCTCGGAAAAATAAAGTTTTCTTCACTTATTGGTTTTAATTCGGAGGTCTCATCGAGTTTTATTATGTTGTATGTGCCTCTAAGGTGGCATGGTACAACAAGAGATAAGTAACCGATGTCTGTTTGTGAGATCGTGATGAATTTATTTTGTTCTGTTAATGGATAACCATTGATATTGCTATATAAATAAACAGTACTATTCTGTTCTAAGTCCTGAAGTGAAAAAAGGTATAAGAATGTCACCCGTTTTATATCTGGTTGAGTAGGTACATCCTCAATTAAAGGTGATGCAATATTTTGCCAAAGAATATCTTTTTTTTCTTTAGTTTTGGCATGGCGAATGGCTTCAGAAAAACAGTGTAATTTAGTTTGATCTGATTCAATGTGCATATGAATTTATTCGGTTCCCATGTTTGTTATCAATTGAATTTCATCAAAGGCAAGTACAAAGTCATGACTATTTAAATCATCCTTCATATGCTGAAGATCGGTTGTCCCTGTTAATGGTAATATGCCAATCTGTTGAGCGAAACGAAATATAATTTGTGGAATGGTTTTATTATATTTAGTAGCAATGGATTGAATACGTGTGTTGGAAATATACGGTTGATTCGCGGTCAGTAAAGAAAATCCTTGATAGATTATCTGATGTTTTTGACTAAATTCTCTAACTTCTTGATCCCACTGTGTGATAGCAAAACATCGATTTTGTATGAACGATGGTTTGATAGAGATTTTGTTGTATAGCTCTTTTACTTGCACAATATTGACGTTTGAAATGCCGAGAAACTTAACTTTTCCATCAAGAACTAATGCCTCCATCGCTTGCCAAATTTCCAAATCGGCATCGATGATTCCACGAGAGAGGGCGGGGCCGTGAAGAACATAAGAATCAATGTAGTCTGTTTGTAAATGATCGAGCGAACTGGCAAATGATTGCCTTACCTGGTTAGTTAATGAATCAAACTCATCATAAGGTTTTCGATTATCTTGGCCGTGTACAGGAGTGAATTTGGTTTGAAGAAATAAATCGCTACGCGTTTTTTGACTGGATTTTAAAAATTGTTGAATCCCAAGTCCAACCCCCTCTTCGAAATAATGCCTACGCTGATTGGCGGTATCAATACCCTTAAATCCTAATGTTAGAGCCTGGGTCACGAGTCGTTCTGTATCAGCCTCTTTCCAAGCCGTACCATATAAAATAGGTGGTATAGAGATACCATCACTAGAGTGACCGTGCATTTTTTTCATGGACGTGACTCATTGTTTGAAAGAAAATAGTATAACTGAATATGCGTGTGTGTGGAAAATATGGCTGATGATCATTTAATCAAATTACAAGAAACTATTATGGCAGTATATGGAAATAGGGGTTTGACTTGGTGGGCTAATTTGCCGTATCAGCTGGAATTATTATCAAAAGAACATGAATTAACATTGCTTTCGCCGTTTCAGGGGTTAAGTTTTAATTACGTGCAGCCTGTTATAGGCCCCAATCAAGAGGCGTGGGTACTGAAATGCGGGGTACCCAATGATGAATTGACCAGTGAGGTTGCAGCTTTAAGGCATTATGATGGGATAGGTGCGGTGCGTCTTATTAACGCAGATGTTGATGCTGGTTGGATGCTGGTAGAGCGCTGTGTTCCAGGTTGCTGTTTAGTTGATTTATCTGATGAAAAACAGACGATTGCCATTGCTGTATCAGTCATGCACCGGTTATGGCGGCCTGTAGAAAATCCTGATCAGTTTCCAACTCTTGCGCGTTGGCTTCGTGGGTTAGATCACATGAAAGCCAACCCTTTTTTAAAAGATGTGTTGTCTAAAGCACTGCGAGGTTTCGCTGATGGTCGCGCTCAAGAATTATTGTTAAGCCAAGGTGAACCGGTTTTATTGCACGCTGATTTGCATCATTACAATATATTGCAGCACCAGGATACTTGGATAGCGATTGATCCTAAAGGGGTTGTTGGTGAAAGGGAGTTTGAGATTGGTGCTTTTTTAAGAAATCCGTTGTGTGTGGTAGAAGATCCTATAGAAACTCAAGCAATTGCACGCAACTTAGATCAGGTGATTGAACTGACGGGTTTTGATAGGCAAAAAGTGTTAAGTTGGTCGATTATTCAGGCAGTACTTTGTGTTTGTTGGTTTAGTGAAGACAATATGGAATTAAAAGCGCGACAACTTGCGGTATTTACTAGTCGCTTATATTCGTTATTATAAGGTGAGGTGTTATATGTATCCGGTGATTGAAACTGATCGACTTATTTTACGCCCTCCTCAATTAGGTGATGAAACGCCATTGAATGAAGCAATAAATCGATCATTAGCTGCATTACAGCGATGGATGCCTTGGGCGACTGACCCAAGTTTTGAGCCTACACTGCGCTTTGTTAAAGAGGGGATGGCGAGCTGGGCAAATGAGCAGGCGAAAGATTTTCCAATGGTGGTTATTCACAAGGCCTCTGATCAAATCATTGGTGCCAGTGGTTTTAACGAAAGGAGTAATCCGCAGGTGCCCATGTATGAAGTTGGTTATTGGTTGGACACTCAATACACGGGTTTAGGTTTGGCGACCGAAACAGTAAGCGCATTGACAAAGTTTGCTTTTGAGTCATTTAAAGCAGTAAGGGTGCAAGTGGTGATGCAGGCCGATAATTATGTGAGTAAGCGTATTGCTGAAAAATGTGGCTTTGTTCTTGAGGCGACATTAAAAAAGTATCGTGTAGATTGTGTGTCGAAGCAGCCCGCTGATGATTGTATTTTCGTTCGTTTTGACGAAGAGGGACTTTAAATGGGGAGCAAGCGTTTAGATCATGTCAACTTTATTACACACCAGCCTGAGGCAACGGTTTACTTTTATTGTGACGTAATAGGGTTAGTGCTGGGCTCCTCATTATCCATTGATACATCCAAGTCGATTTATTTTTATATACCAGGCCAAGATGTTGCAATTTTGCATGTTGGAAATGCGAAGAGTGATAAGAAGCAACCTAAATTTGAGCGCATGGCTGAGCTGGATAGTAATCACCAAAACGATTATGATGCATTTATTGACAAGTTAAAGCGCGAGAAACTTGCGTATAAAACGTATTGCCATGAA
>JAUYSE010000232.1 GCA_030696465.1 Legionellaceae bacterium | reverse complement strand
TCGCGGCTCGGATAGATCGTAAGTAGCTCATATTATCCCTTAGAAGGAGTGTGGGCAATATGGCTCATTTTAGGGTTGATTTTGGCTTCTAGTGCAGAGAGGCGCTCTTGCGCTTTTTGATAGCCTTGTTGTGCAGCGGTTTTTAAATAGTTTAGTCCCTGTTTGTAATCAGGTGATTCTATGTCTGATTTTGTTAAGAGTAGACCAACTTGATATTGTGCGTATGGGATCCCAAGATCGGCCACCATGCGGTAATAATGGATAGTTTTAGCTGGATCTGCGGGGACATTCAGAAGTCCTATTTGATAGATATGAGCCAAAGTTAAGCTTGCAAGTAGGTGTCCTTTTTGACTGGCTTTTTCATAGTAAGCGATGGTTTGAGGATAGTCTACTTTGGTCCCAGTACCAGACTCTGTCAGTTTACCCATTTGGTATAGTGCCTCGGCATTACCTAAGTCCGCTGCTTTTTTATACCAGTATGCAACTTGCGTAGCATTTTTTGGGGCATCAGAGGTCATCAACAGTTGTGCTAATTGTGTCATTGCTTGAGAATGGCCTTGTTCAGCGGCGGCAAGATACCATTTTTGAGCGATAATTGGATCAGGATTGACCCCTTTGCCATAATCATAGATGAGGCCTAAATCATATTCCGCCAATGAATTTCCAGTTTTAGCGGCAGCTTGATAGTGTTCTTCGGCACTACGATAGTCTCCATTTTGCATTTCTAATAAGACCCCAAGAGCGACTTCTGCTTTGGGTTCTTTTTTGAGTGCTTGGGTGAACCAAAATTCTGCTTTTTTAATGGCATCTGGATCAGAGGTTCGGCCTGATTGATACAGAGAGGCGAGTGAGTATTGTGCTTGAGGATAGCCTTGTTGTGCAGACTGCTCATACCATGCAAGGGCTTGTTCAGGTTGACGATTCATACCTACTCCTGCATCAAATAGATACCCTAATTTATATTGTGCAACCGGGTCTCCTTTAGAGGCGAAATATTGATAGATGTCTTGAGCCTCTTTTAAAGTAGCAGGATCTTGAGATTTTTCTAAGTAATAATCTGCTAAAAGGAGCCCAGCGCTAGGATTGCCTGCAGCTCTCGCGGCTTCTAAATCAGGAAGGAAGGGAACTCCGGCCTCTTTTTTCAAGATGGCCAAATTATATTGGGCATAAGAGAGGGATGCATGTGCGGCTTTGTCTAATAATTGTTGAGCACGCTCTCTATCGAGACTGACATTGTGTCCTTGTGCATAATAGGTTCCTAAAATAAAGGAACTTACTGGATTATTGGGGTTTTGTTGATACCAATAGAGTGCTTTTGCTGTATTAGGTGCAGTGGCAATACCACGTTCATACATCATCCCTAAGAGTACTGCCGCATTAGGATCATTTTCACCCGCATATTTTGCAGCAATATCGAACGCTTGTTGTTGATGTTTAGGATCGCTGTCCATTGCATAATAAAAAGCTAAGGGCAGAATCGCTTCGGCCACGCCACTTTGTGCGGCACGCGCATAGAGTTTTTCTATGAGATTGCGGCGCTGTTGTTTGGCTGGGATACTTAATTTTTCATTGGGTTGTTGTACTAAATGGTTTGCCAGCGCATATTGTGCGGGACCGTATTGGTTGGCGGAGGCTAAGTAATACATAAAGGTTGCTTGCTCTGGATTAGGCGCAAGTACTTCTTTGTTGTCTTGATCGTATAGCCCGGTTTTATATAAGCCAGCTAGGGTGTATTGCGCTAACGCATCCCCTTTAAATGCAGAATCAGCTATCCAATCGAGCCCTTTGGAGTAATCCTCAGCATCTTGTGGGTGGTGCAGATAGAGTATGCCTAAATGATATCCTGCACGAGTATCTTGTTGTGAAGCGGCTAGTCCGTAATAAATGATAGCTTGATCTCTATTTTGCGCAACACCAATCCCTTCATCATAGAGTTGTCCGAGCACGAATTGTGCGCCGGGATTGCCGAGAATGGCTTGTTCATAATATTGCATGAGCACGCTTTCATAATTAGCGCGTTTTTGCCATCCCTCACTGTAGGTATCTAGTGCGTGATAAATGGGGGAAGGAGGGAGCGATTGATAGGTGGCATCTTTAAATATTAGAGGTTCATTGGGATCATTTTGCACAATATAGCTGTCATGCTTGAGTAGGGCTTGAACATCAATAGGTAGGCTGTATTGTGGTTGGTACAAAGGTATGGAGGTGGTCAGTGTAGGGGATATAGCATCAAAATAATCGCCAATGGCAATTTGCGTAGGTTCTAACATCACAAATTGTGCATGGTAAATGTCTTTACCGCGAATGGTTTCACGTGCAGGCGCTGCATTATAACGCATACTACTGAGCGTTTCAGGATTTTTCCAAGGACTCAAAATACCAGTGAGCTGAAATTGCGTATCCTGAAAACTCTGCGCTAGGCCATTGCTTAACCAGTTTAGAAAGTCTTGTTGTGCCGAGGCTTTTTTATTTTTTAGATCGCTGTTGCTATTGAGGGGATGCACATAGGCGATCGCTTGAGGTACCTCTCCGGCGGTTTTTGCTTGTGTCGCCAGTTCAAGTATGGCGGGTTTATAATGTTGTTGGGCGGCTCGTTGTAGTAGGGCTTGCGCTTTTTGAGGATCTTTCTTACCAATGCTACCAGATAGGTAAGCATGCGCGAGATCAAACTCTGCGGGAGGCAGTTGTTGCTCAGCTGCTTTATTCAGCCAGATGAACCCCATTTTTTGGTTTCCTTTGGTACTGAGGAAATCTTTTGCAAGGCCATATTGTGCTAAAGCATTGCCGGTTCTGGCTGCATCAATAAGATAGCGCCGTGCAAGATCGACATTTTTCTTGGTGCCGTATCCAAAAGTGTAGGCGCCTGCACAATATATTTTTGCCCAGGTATCACCTTGTTGCGCGGCTTTTTGAAACCATGCCAATGCCTGCTCAGGGTTTTTTTCTTGGATAAGGGCAATACGTGCGCGAAGATTTTGAGCGTCTAGATAACCATGTTCTGCCGCAGTTGTTAAAAAAAATAAAGCTTGCTGAGGATTTCTGAGTGTACCATAGCCATACAAACGCAAGATGCTTTCCGCATATCGCGCGCTAGGATCTTTTTGCTGTAAGAGTGCGGGTACTGCTTGGTTGTATTCTCCTAGTCGAAATGCCTCAACTCCATTGATGGAGCTATCGGCAAACACAGGAGTACAAGCGAGTAGACTGATGAGGCGAGCAAAAGGTTTCATGAGAAAGGCCCTCAGTAAAAATCTTTATTGAGCAGGAATAATACCATAGGTTACCACAGCATGTAGTGCCCCATTTCGGCTATTATTGTCTACCATCCAGTAATTACCTCTATTATTTAAACCAAATTTTACATGAGTAAACTCACAAACGCGAACAACTTCAGAACAATCAACGGGTTTACCATAACGATACCCTTTTTCAGGTTTTGTGCAAATAAATTGAATTTCTGGCTCATTGGTGGCGAGTACAGACCACAGTTGCGGATTTAAGGCATGGTTCAGAAACAAACTACGAGAACTTTCTTGATGCCGCATTTGATGCAGTTCTATTTGGGTATTACTTTGATTAAAGAAAAAATACATGGAATGTTTCGCACCTTCGTGAACAGGCAGTAATTTGATGGTTTTCAAATCGTAACTGTAACCGGAGTCTTGGCAGCCAGTAGGATTACGATTATCATCTTTTGCTACCTTCACGGGCTTGGCAAAGACGTTCAGTCCTATGCTCAGTGCACTGGTGATAAGGAGTATAGTTTTTATATTCATGCTGATTTCTCACTTTGTAGTACAGGACGAATAATGATTTTGGTTCCTTTTTGATTGTTGGTATCATTGGACGTTTCTACAAATTCTTGGTTTAACCACTTAGCATCTTGTGTAAATAAGCGCACACAGCCATGACTGGCTCTTTGCCCTGGAACATCGGTAGATCCGTGGAGCGCAAATCCTTTATGAAAATACATACAGTAGGGCATTTTAGCGCCACCTTTACCGATAGGGTAGACGTTAGATCGACAACTTTGAGATTCTTTACTAAAAAAATAAAAAATGCCTGTCATCGTGCGGCAAGAACGAGGGCTATCGGAACAGCGATCGCGGCCAGAGGAAATGGGGCCCCAGTTTACTAAATGACCATCCGCATCGTAAGCACCCCATGCCAGTTTATCTTGGTCGACAATGACTTGTTTATTACCGACGTCCGTAATCTTTTGAGGAAAAGGGGCGACATCCAGTAAAGTAATCGTGTTGAGGTTTCTGGGAACCGCAATAATTTTTCCTGGCCATAAAGAGTTGTAAGAACGATTCACTCGTTGCACAATATCTCGTTCGCGTGGATCAGGAAATAGTTTTTCCCAGCTTTGGCCACTACTTACTTTGACACATTCAAATTGTGGGTAAGCACAGAGGCTCGGTCCATAATAGGGAGAGGCAAAGGCTAGTGTGCTGCTGAGTAACAGGCTTGTAAGGAATATTTTTTTCATGGGCTCCCCCCTTTCCGGGTTTGTTCTTAAAATTTTTGCTCTTACAATTAATGTCGGCATCTTTGGCGAAAGGTTTAGTGTTATTATACTCAAATATATGGATAGGAGATAAAAAATGTTGATTACAATGCAGTATTATAGAATATTAGGTGTTTTTTTATTACTCGTCGTAGGGCAGAGTTTTGCGGATACCATGGGGAATTATATGAAAATTGCGGATAATATCCCCAAAATGGAAGTGACGGCAGATCCACAGGCTCAAGCATGGGCAAGATCGGCGCGTAATGTATTGTATATTACAAATGAAGAAATTGCAGAAACGATGACACAAGCGAATATACTGGCCACAAAAGAAAACGGAAAACCTTTATATTGCTTGCCAGCGGGGGTTACTTTAAATGCATTGACATTAAAAGACTTGATTGCGCAAACGTTTAAAACCTTGGCGAGTCAAAAAGTGGGGCAAGAAAATTTAAGCGTATCAGAAGTGGCATGGATAGCGGTGCGGCAGCAATATCCTTGTGCAGGGGCCGTCAAAACGCTTGAGCCAGCAACTATCGCACAAGAAAATAGAGAGCCCACGCAGATAGAAAAAAATCATTTACAAGAAGACGGCATGGCGATGCAGCATGCTTCGGCGGAAGAGGCGTTGGAAGGGAAGATAAAATAGGGGAGTATTATGCATACATCAAATTATATATATCAGCATGGAACCCAAGAGTTACACGGGTATTTGGCTTATGATGATAAGGTGAAAGGAAAAAAGCCTGCGGTTATTGTGGCGCATGATTGGACGGGACGAAACCCCTTTGCTTGTGAAAAAGCAGAAAAATTAGCAGAGCTGGGCTATGTCGGATTTGCTTTAGATATGTATGGGCAAGGCCGTTTAGGGTCGACAAACGATGAAAAGTCAGTATTAATGCAGCCTTTGATGGCCGATAGGCAATTATTGCGAGCGCGTGTATGTGCAGCGTTTGAAGTCGTGTCTGCTTTGCCTGAAGTGGATGCAACGCGTATCGCTATTATTGGATTTTGTTTTGGAGGATTGTGTGCATTAGATTTAGCGCGCAGTGGCGTCCCATTAAAAGGGGCCGTAAGTTTTCATGGATTATTAAAAAAACCTGAAGGGCTTCCTGTATTACCCATTAAAGCACGGGTTTTAGCATTGCATGGTTATGATGATCCTATGGTGAGACCCAACGATCTTGAATCCTTTGCGCAAGAAATGACTGAGGCCTCGGTAGATTGGCAACTGCATGCCTATGGAAATACTCAGCATGCGTTTACCAACCCCTTGGCGCACGATACTGCCTTGGGCTTACAATATAATAAGCTGGCTGATCAGCGCTCATGGATCGCCATGAGAAATTTTCTGCAAGAGGTTTTATAATGTTATACTCACAGCGCGTGATTGCACATCGCGGTGCCTCTGGCTATGCACCAGAGAATACCATGGCCTCTTTTGAGAAGGCATTGGCCATGGGGGCGACTTGTGTGGAGTTTGACGTAATGCTGAGTGAAGACGGGCAGCCTTTCGTTATTCATGATACTTCGCTGCGCAGGACGACGAACGGTAAGGGTGATGTAGGTTTGTCTTCTGCGGCGTATATCAGTTCTTTAGATGCAGGTACTTGGTTTTCTGAGGAATATAGTGGTGAGACAGTTCCTCGCTTTCAAGACCTATTGCTATGGTTAGCGCAACATCCAACGATGCAAGCGAATATTGAAATAAAACCCTACCCGGGGCAGCTAGAACAAACCACAGACATCATATTAAGCGCAATTAAACAGTATTGGCCATCGACAAAGGCATTACCTCTAGTGTCCTCTTTTGAATATGAAGCTTTAGAGCGCTGTATCTCAGTGGCACCCGCTATTCCTCGTGGTTTTTTAATGCATTATTGGGATAAAGATTGGTTAGCAAAAGCGACAGCGATTCAAGCATATTCCATACACTGCAATCATCGTTTACTCTCTATGGCACGTGTTTCAGCAATGCATGAGGCAGGACATATGGTTTTAGCGTATACCGTAAATAAAAAATCTATAGGCGAAAAATTATTTGCGATGGGAGTGGATGCGGTCTTTACCAACTATCCAGATTATTTTTAAAGCAGTACAGAGTCAGTCATTCCCGCCCAACCCCAGAATGTTGCCAACAAGGCTTTTCGAATAAAGGGCTTTCGTAAACCTTCACGGCGCAAGGACGCGCCGTGAGAGCGTCAGGATGACTTTATGCGTGTTTACGAACGCCCTTTATTCGATAAGCCTGGGTACCACTAATATAATCAGGCGGGAATTCCAGCTACAGAGTCGCTTCACTCATCTCAAATGATACCATTGTCCCCGAGCATCAGTGGATTCTGAACTGCTTGAATCTTGCCAGGGTAGAACTTGTTGAGCAGTGAATCCTCTTGTTTCGCTGGACTCGAATAGAATTAAAAAATACGATTTTGCAAAATATGCTCTTGTTATATTTTGCGTAAGATCTCGAATCTTTGCATCAGAAGGCATTAGTAATATCCCGGTTACCATTAGAAGGGGATATTACTATATAATAATCCATTAATTAACCAATATTCAACCATTGTGGCCATTATTTCTCTTGAAGTTTCTCCATGAAATACTGTAAAAATCGCGTAGCTTCGCCCCCAGTAGCGGCCCGATGGTCAAAACTTAAAGAAATCGGCAGCATAGGGTGTGCTTGAATGTGTCCCTGTGTATCAACAATAGCACTTTGATAGCGTTTCCCAACTCCTAGAATAGCAACCATTGGTGGGACAATAATGGGGGTGGCAAAGCGTCCAGCAAACTTTCCAAAATTAGATAAAGTAAAAGTAGCGCCCTGTAAAGTTTTGGGGTCTATCGTTCGGTTGGCAACGGCTTGCTTGTAATGGATGATAGTGTCGCGCAATTTTTGCGCAGAAAGCTGTTCGGCATTTTGGATGACCGGCACAAATAAGCCCTCTGGGCCGTCAATGGCCAGACCAAGATGTAATGCATCAAAACATTTGCGCGCAGTATGCGGGGTATTATACCAGGCATTGAGTGCCGGTTCTTTTTGGCAGGCATGTATAAGTGCTTGGATAAGCCGCACGGTAATATCGGTATCACTGGGCCACGCAGAAATATCGGCTTCATCAAAGAGGGTCACGGGTACCACTTCAGCGTGAGAGGCGCTCATGCTATGAGCCATAGCACGTCGCACACCGCGTAATGCTTCATAACCTTCAGGTAAGGTTTCATTATGAGCGCTAGCCGATTTTTTGGCGGCTTGCTCTACTTCCTCGCGCGTAATGACGCCATCGATACCGGTGCCTTTTAGATCTTGTAGAGAAACACCAAGACGTCGTGCTAAATGTCGTACGGCCGGTGTTGCTTGGATACGTTGGGTTTCTGCCACATGAAAAGTATCTGGTTTTGAGTTCTCTAGGCTTTCAAGGCTGCCAACTACGGTTCCGGCATCTGCCGTCACTGGTTTTTGATCACTACGAAATTCGACTAAAGGTGATCCGGTTTTGACAAGATCACCAGGGGCGCCATGCAGTGTTAAGATGGTTCCCGCTTGTGGCGCGGGGACATCTACCACCGCTTTTGCGGTTTCCATAGAGACCAAAGGTTGATCAACCTCAATATGATCGCCTACTTTTACATACCACTGACGAATTTCTGCATCAGGTAAGCCTTCGCCCAAATCAGGTAAATGAAAAATACTCATGTGTACTCCATGACGTCAAGAACGGTCTGTGTAATGCGTGAGATGCTCGGAATATAATGCTTCTCTAATTGAAAATAAGGCATAATGATGTCATATCCAGTGACCCGTTGTACAGGTGCTTTGAGCATATCAAAGGCATGTTCCATGAGAAGTGCGGTAATTTCTGCACCGACACCACAGGTTTTTGCGCCTTCGTGCACGATAACACAACGACCTGTTTTTTCAACGGAAGTGAGGATAGTATCCAGATCTAAAGGCTTAATGGTGGCGACGTCAATGACCTCACACTGTACACCAGACTCTGCAAGCGCATAAGCTGCCTCTAGTGTTTCATGCATGCTGGCGCCATAGCTGATGAGCGTCACATCGCTACCTTCTTGTAACACAAAACATTTTCCAAGTGGCAAGGCCTCGCCATTATCTTCTACGGGTTGCTTGACCAGACGATAAATGCGTTTAGGTTCCAAAAAGATAACCGGATCTGGGTGACGAATAGCCGCCAACAAAAGACCATAGGCGCGTTTTGGAGAGGAGGGGATGACGACTTGTAAGCCTGGAATATGGGCAAATAGGGCTTCTGTGCTCTCAGAATGATGCTCCGGTGCTCGAATGCCCCCACCGTAAGGTGCGCGAAACACTAAAGGACAATGTAAGCGCCCGCGGGTTCGATTACGCATACGCGCGGCATGCGTCACGATTTGATTCATCGCGGGGTAAATAAAGCCCATAAATTGAAATTCCGCAACCGGTTTGAGGCCTTGCAGCGACATTCCAATGGCTAAACCGGCAATCATGGATTCAGCGAGCGGAGTATCTAAAACTCTGTGGGCACCAAAGCGATCCTGTAGGCCTTGTGTGGCTCGAAAAACGCCGCCGTTTTTGCCAACGTCTTCTCCGAAGAGAAGAACATTCTCATCTTCTGCCAAGGCATAGGCGAGCGCCTGGGTAACGGCTTCAATTAGGGTTTTATCCGACATGTTCAGCATCCTCCAAAGCAATGGCTTTTTGTTCAATGAGGTAAGGAGGTAAAGTGTGGAAATGGTAGTCAAAGACAGAGCTGAGTGCTTGTTTTGGTCGTTGTAAATAAGCCTGCACGGCTTCTTCTACGACGGTATCACAGTGTGTTTGTACGGCTGCTTCG
>JAUYSE010000217.1 GCA_030696465.1 Legionellaceae bacterium | reverse complement strand
TTGGTTATGGCATTGGAAGAAGAATTTGAAATCGAAATTCCAGACGAAAAAGCAGAAAAAATTCGTACAATACAAGAAGCCATTGATTACATAGAAGCGCATTTGAACAGTCGAGATGCCTAGTGAATAAACGTAGAGTAGTAGTGACGGGCTTAGGTGCCGTAACGCCAGTAGGGCTCACAGTTGCAGAGTCCTGGCGCGCTATTTTAGAAGGTAAAAGTGGTGTCGGCCTTGTAGAAGGTTTTGACACCACTGAATATTCCACTAAAATTTGGGCTAAAGTAAAATCTTTTAATGTAGAAGATTTTTTACCGGCCAAAGATGCTCGTAAAATGGATGTATTTACCCAATATGGTATGGTAGCTGCTGATGAGGCAGTTCGCGATGCAGGCTTAACGGAAGGAAACTTTCGGCCAGAACGTGTTGGAGTAGCTGTCGGCGCTGGGATTGGGGGAATTGAAACGATCACCTCAAATCAGATGCGATTGGTAGAAGGTGGCCCGAGAAGAGTGTCTCCTTTTTTCATTCCAGCAGGCATTATTAATATGGTGGCCGGACAAATCTCTATTCGCCATAATTTTAAAGGTCCAAATATTGCGGTAGTAACAGCATGTACTACAGGCACACATAATATTGGTTTGGCTGGGCGAATGATTGCTTATGGCGATGCCGATGTTATGGTGTGTGGTGGTTCTGAAATGACGACAACTCCCTTATGTTTAGCGGGATTTGCGGCTGTTCGTGCTTTATCTAAACGTAATGATGCGCCAGAAAAAGCATCACGCCCTTGGGACAGAGACAGAGATGGCTTTGTGATGGGGGAAGGTGCGGGTATTGTGGTTTTAGAGTCTTATGAACATGCGATGGCCAGAGGCGCTCATATTTACGGAGAGCTGATTGGTTTTGGTATGTCTGGAGATGCCTACCATATTACGGCACCAGATGAAGAAGCAGATGGCGCGGCACGTGCGATGCAGGCAGCATTGGCAGACGCATCGATAGATCCAACTTTGGTTGATTATATCAATGCACACGGTACCTCCACCTATATGAATGATAAAAATGAGACCATTGCTACAAAAAGAGTATTTGGTGAGCATGCTTATCGTTTGGCCATGAGCTCTACGAAGTCCATGACAGGGCATTTATTGGGCGCGGCAGGTGCAGTGGAAGCCATATTTTCATTGTTAGCTATCCGTGATCAAGTTGCACCACCCACTATTAATTTAGATAATCCAGATGAAGGTCAAGATTTAAATTATGTTCCACATGTTCCACAAAAACGCTCTATTCGTTATGTATTGAGCAATTCTTTTGGATTTGGAGGAACGAACGGAAGCTTATTATTTAAGCAGTTCGAGTAAACTTGATGTCAGGTCAATTTATTGTCGTAGAAGGCTTAGAAGGTGCCGGAAAATCTACGGTGGTGTTGGCATTGAAGACATTTCTGGAAAATCAAGGTTTAGATGTACTCACGATACGAGAACCTGGTGGTACCGGCTTAGGTGAAGCGGTACGCACCTGGTTGTGTCATACAGAAGAATCAACCCCTCTCGATGCACGGACGGAATTACTTTTATTTTATGCCGCACGTGTGCAATTGATTCAAGAACGTATTTTGCCAGCGCTCAAACGAGGCCAATGGGTATTGGCGGATCGCTTTGAGTGGTCTACTTTTGCCTATCAAGGCGGTGGGCGCGGTATAGACAATACCATAATTCAGGCACTTTCTCGTTTTTGTGTTGGGGATTGTCAACCAGATTGTATTTTTTATCTGGACATTCCAGCAGAGGTAGGTTTGCAGCGAATTCAAAAACGTGGGGCGCTCGATCGTATAGAACAAGAACCCCTCGCTTTTTTTAAAAAAATAGAACAAAGCTATAAAAATTTATTACATGCTGCGCTTGCGCATAAAACACCTTCTAGTGCAAAACAGGTGTATTGTATTAATGCAGCCTTATCAGAATCTGAAGTCTGCCACGAAGTACTAGAGAAAATGCGTCACTGGTTGCAGCTTTCCGCCACCCCTACTTGAAATTTTTGCAGAAGGGTATTTCATGCTTAGTAAAATTCCAGGGTGGATGACGGCATTCACGCAAGTGAAGTTAGCACAGACGCAGCTGCTCTTGTGCGCTGATCTCCCTTTACAATCGGCCTTGTCTTTAGCCCCCATCTTAATGTGTCATGATCAGACAGCACCACCTTGTGGACAATGTACCTCCTGTAAATTTCAAGAAAATACGCATCCAGATTTACATATATTGCAACCGGAAACCCCCTGGGGAAATATTAAAATAGAATCCGTACGGGATTTACAAGAAAATTTGTATGTCAGTCCTATGTTTGGAAAAAAGAAAGTATTTATTATTAGCCCTGTACATAGAATGACATTAGCTGCGCAAAACGCACTTTTGAAAATCTTAGAAGAACCTCCAGAGAGCGCTTATTTTATTTTAACGACGCAGGAGTTGGGCTTGGTATTGCCTACGATAGTCAGCCGCTGTCAGCGTTGGCTGGTTTCTTCGTCAACGATAGAAAATGGTGATTTTTTCGCCGAGTTTGATATACCGCAAGAAAAAATTACGGCATTATTGGATACTTTGCTGCAATTAAAGCGTCAAGAAATAACGCTTATACAAGCGGTACGAGCATGCTCTTCTTGGGAAAATGCAACCCTGCTTGAAGCTCTGTATCGCTTACATTCGCAAGCGATTCACGCAAAAATAACAGGGAAATGGCCAGATGCCTATGCGCAAGCAGATTTATTGATGAATCATTGTTCGCTGCCTCAGCTGTTTAGAACATTAGATGCTTTGATGCAAGCGATTAAAAATATACATCAGCAACGCCCCTATCAAATGCCATTATTACTCTCTGATTTTTTTCGAGCTTATATAAGTGCGTAACGCTAGGAGACATGGTACACTTTCATCATTTTTCAACAAAGATATAATTATCTATGCTTATTGATTCTCATTGTCATTTACAATCGCTTGATTTGTCTTTGTTTGATGCGCGCTTAGAAAATGCTTTAAACAATGCATACCAAGCAGGGGTGCAACGATTCCTATCGGTTTGTTGCTTACCCGCTGATTTTGATACTTTATGTGCAATTGCCGATGAGCATGCCTCTGTGTATATTTCAGTAGGCGTACACCCTACGCATGTGTATGAAACACATTGGGATGCAAAAACTCTGGTAGAGCGTGCTTTAATGCATCCTGCTTGTATTGCTATGGGTGAAACAGGCTTAGATTACTTTCATCATCGCACAGAAGATGATCACCTGGCACAGCAGAAATTATTTCGTGCTCATATTGAAGCGGCATGCACGGCGCAAAAACCATTAATTATACATACTCGAGAAGCAGCGGCAGATACCATTCGTATTTTGCAGGAAGAAAATGCAAGTCGAATCGGTGGTGTTATGCATTGTTTTACCGAGTCTTGGGAAGTTGCAAAACAAGCCTTAGATCAGAATTTCTTTATTTCATTTTCAGGTATTGTTAGTTTTAAAAATGCTACTGCCTTACAAGAGGTTGCTAAAAAAGTGCCCTTAGATCGTATATTGATTGAGACGGACGCCCCTTATTTGGCACCGGTTCCGCATCGAGGGAAGCCGAATCAACCTGCTTGGGTTAAGCATGTAGCAGAAGCGATGAGTGAGATACGTGGTGAGTCATTAGAAAGCATTACAGAAGCGACGAGTGCAAATTTTTACCGTTGTTTTCATGCAGGAATTCGATAAATGGGTTTGTATATTGGGTTAATGTCAGGGACAAGCATGGATGGAATCGACGCGGCGTTGGTCGATTTCCCCAGCCATCAGTGTTTGCATAGCGTTACCTATCCTTATCCACCCGCGGTGTATGATGCACTGCAAGTATTGACGCAAACACAGCATTGTCATCTAAGTGATTACGCGCGTTTACATGTGCAAGTAGGTTGGGCTTTTTCAGAAGCAGTGCGTCATTTATTGACACTTGCCAATCGTAATCCTGCCGAAATTACTGCTATTGGGAGTCATGGTCAAACCATATTACATGCGCCTTCCGATGCGATTCCTCATACTTTACAGATTGGTTGTGCCCATCATATTGCGCAACAAACCGGAATCGCAGTAGTGGCAGATTTTCGTGCACGTGATTTGGCTTTAGGCGGGCAGGGGGCACCATTAGCTCCGGTATATCATCAAGTGTTATTTGCTTCTGAGCCGAAACCCCTAGCGGTATTAAACTTCGGGGGTATTGCAAATATTTCTTATTTATATGATTCAGGTCGGCAGCTTGGTTATGATGTTGGTCCTGCCAATGCCTTATTAGATGCCTGGGCTACCGAGCATGGTCAAGGCCGTTATGATGTAGAAGGACAATGGGCTGCACGTGGGCAAGTTATCCCCGCACTATTAAAGGCGTTGTTAGACGATCCCTATTTTCATCAAGCGCATCCGAAGAGTATTGGCAAAGAATATTTTAGTCTTGCGTGGCTACATTCATTTTTGACCTCTACCTATCGTCCAGAGGATGTGCAAGCGACCTTAGTTGCGCTTACGGTGGCTTTATTAGTCTGCAGTGCAGAAGGTCCCGGTCAGGACTGTACGCGCTGGATAGTGTGTGGTGGTGGGGTGCATAACAAACATCTGATGCAAAGTTTACAAGAAGCACTGCCAGCTATTACCATAAGCTCTAGTGCAGTGATGGGGATATCCCCAGATTTTGTAGAAGCAATGATGATGGCGTGGCTTGCGCATCAAGCGATTCAACAACAGACACTAGATTTATCTTCAGTGACCGGCTCTATTTCTCCGCATGTTTTAGGGGTGCTCTATCCAAAAGTCGGTTAGCCAGATATATCTTACGCACCCACAAGTGTTTTTTACAGAAACGTCAATAGAGAGTTTTCCCCAAGCGGTTCTGCTGACTGATGAGGCGCGTTATTATGCTCACGAATGTATGTAGCAATAAACACTAAATTTGCTAACACCAAGGCGACGATAAAAGAAAAGCATAATCCAAGTGTCAAAGGAATAGAAAAACAATAAGGGGGAATATCCGTAGTATGACCAATAATATTCAACCAACTAGGTGGTAAGTCAGTTGAAATATCATCAAGGGTAATAGTGATATTATCTGAATCTAAATGAAGAATCACACCCATTTGAGAGATAGTGATATTGCGACCGACGTTTTTTATCAAGAAGTCAACCGCAGTGGTACAAATGGATTCTAGTTTTGATGCTGCTGCTGTTGACAGACCTGCACCTGTGGAAAATGTAACGACTCCAGTGAGAGCACTGAATATAACAGGGCGAGACTTAAAAAAGCTGGGCTTGTGCATGCAATCCCTTTTTTTAGATCCAAAACTTATCATACCGTAATATATGATGAGATCAACTATTTGTCCCGCTCTCCTCAAACCTCACTGCCATTAAGGTAAGGAAATTAGTAGTTTCAAGAGGTATTTCTTAAAAACTCGCCTTACGCACCCACAAGTGTCGTCGCGAGATCTACTCAGAAATGAGCACTGAGCCAAATCATAAAGGGATCCCGGACATTAAGAGAAACTAAAGCTCGAGCACTCGCTCAAGTTTCTCTAAATTCCGGGATGACAGTTGTGGGTGCGTAAGGAGTTAAAAAGCATATCAACATTGGGTTAAAATAACACAAAATGAGTATCGCATTTTAAAAAAATAAGATTTTTCAATAAAAAATCTGAAAAACCGTTAACAATCGCTAAAAAACTAGGTATGCTAGGCTTGTAATGGTATAACAATGTTGAAGGTTATAAATCAAGGGAGAGCACGAATGTCACGAGAGACAGGCCACGTTAAGTGGTTTAACGAACGAAAGGGATTTGGGTTTATCGTCAATCGAGAAGGGCAAGATATATTTGTCCACTATAAAGATATTCAAGGCGTAGGCTTTAAAACCTTACATGAGAATGAATTAGTATCGTTTGTCTTAGACAAAGGACCTAAAGGCTTGAAAGCGTTGGATGTAGTGGCTGTAGCAGAACTTGCTGAGACCGCAGACGCTGAATAAAAGCGGATAACAATACTCGCCGGGCTGCCCAAGGACGTGGATTTGCCTAGCGTGATATTGAAGAGGGATGGCCTTCCCTTGAAGTTTTTATAAATAGGCGGGAAGAAAGCGTTTAAATTCAGGGATAGATGCGCTATAATTGCTCGTATTTTAAGCTTGTCGTTGGTATCCATGAAAGATAAACGTGCTTTAGTTGCTGCCCCACGTGCGTGGTCGGTGTGTCTTTCCGCAGGCCTGTTTTTTTTCTATGAGTTTTTTCAGCTTAACATCTTCGATGTTATTAATGCTGCTCTGCGCTCAGATTTTAACATCGATGCGCAAGATGTAAGTTTTCTGTCCAGCACCTTTCTGTGGGCCAATGTTCTATTTCTCCTTCCAGCCGGAATTATCCTTGATCGTTATTCGGTAAAACGGGTTATTTTAGCCGCCTTAGGCTTATGTATTCTCGGAACTGCCGGTTTTGCTATGACACAAAATTTTTGGTTTGCGGCATTTTGTCATGGTTTAACGGGCATCGGTAATGCCTTTTGTTTTATCGCCTGTGTGGTCTTGGTTTCGCGATGGTTCCCTGCTCAAAAACAAGCATTTATTTTAGGTTTAATTGTGACCATGGCCTTTTTAGGTGGGATGATGGCGCATACCCCTTTCGCTTACGCCTATAAACTTTTGGGATGGCGTTTGGCTTTAGGCGGAGATGCGGCTCTTGGCGTATTTTTTGCGCTGTGGATCGCCTATTGGGTGATGGATTCTCCAGAAAAAATACAAAGAAGTACCCCCCCTCGTTCGGTTTTACCCTTATTTATTTGCGCCATTAAAAACACACAAACCTGGCTCGCAGGCTTATACACAGCCTGTTTAAATTTACCCATTATGATTTTATGTGCATTATGGGGCGCCAGTTTTCAAGAGGTAGTGTATGGTTTGGAGCCTATTCAAGCCAGTAGTGTTGTCAGTTTGTTGTTTGTAGGAAGCATGTTGGGTTGTCCAATTTTGGGGTATTACTCCGATAAGCAAGGGCGACGCTTGCCATGGATGTGGGCGGGATTAACCATCAGTTTTCTGTTGATGGTGCTGTTATTGTTGCCTATTTCGTTTGGCGTTTGGTCACTGAGCATGTTGTTTTTTGGTATTGGCTTTTTTACAAGCAGTCAAGTGATATCTTATCCTCTGATTGCGGAAAGTAATCAAGCGCAGAATGTGGGTGCTGCCACGGCAATAGCATCTGTTGTTATCATGGGAGGAGGAGCAATAGGACAATTGTGTTTCGGCTATTTGTTGCAATATCACAATGCAACCGGACACTATTTAGCAGCAGATTATCATTATGCACTATATATGTTTCCAGTAACCTTAGTTTTAGCAGCTATAGCGTTGTTGGGTATTCGAGAAACGTATTGTCAACCTTATGCTGCGCCTTCAAGCCCGGAGCATGAGCTGGCAAGTCTGATTTGATAGGGAGAGAAAGGGATGATGTCTTTAACCTCGGAATTAGGTGTAACTGAAGCGAAACAAAGCAATCTGACCTCTTGGTTGGTTTGTTTTTCGGCTTCTTTGTTTTTCTTTTATGAATTTATTCAAGGTAATATGTTTGCTTCCATTGCAGATAATATTATGCGAGATTTTCACATCCATGCAGATAAAATGGCATATCTTTCCAGTATATATTATGGGGCAAATGTTATTTTTCTATTCTTAGCAGGATATTTGCTCGATCGATATTCTACCAAAAAAATCATTTTAGTGGCGATGACACTCTGTGTGGCAAGCACTTTTATTTTAGCGCATACCGATTCCTTTGCGTGGGCATTGGTCTGTCGTTTTATTACAGGGATTGGTAGTGCGTTTTGCTTTTTAGGGCCGGTGCGTTTAGCTTCGCGTTGGTTTCCTTCGCACAAGATGGCCATGGTTACCGGAATTATTGTGACGATTGCTATGACTGGCGGGATGGTGTCTCAATATCCTTTGACGCAATTGGTGGCCTATGAAGGCTGGCGTATGGCGTTACAACATGTAGGTTTATTGGGTGTAGTCATGCTCGGTATTATGTACATGGGAATTGCTGAGCGTGCTTCAACCTACAAAGGTTGTGCGAGTGAGCATTCCTTTAAAAAAATTGCGAAGCAGTCGTATGGTAATGTAAAAACATTACGTGCAGCGGCGTATACCAGTTTAATGAATATGGCTATTGCGGTGTTTGGCGCGATGATGGGTTCTTTATATTTAATGCAACGCTTGAATATAGGGAAAGAAGACGCCTCTTTATGTAACATGATGTTATTTTCAGGCTGTATTTTTGGGGGCCCGATTATCGGCTGGATTTCAGATCGTTGGGGTCGTCGTATTCTTCCGATGCAAATTTCTGCAACTTTAGCATTGGTAACGTTACTCGTTATTTTATATCTGCCAGTATCTTTGGGATGGATGCAAATTTGCTTCTTTTTACTCGGATTTTTGACGGCAGGGCAAGTGATTAGTTATGCTTATGTGGCAGAGAGTAATTCGCCACTATTTACGGCAACGGCAGTGAGTGCGATTTCTATTTGTACACAGGGTGGCTATGTGATTTACCAGAATTTATTTAGCCATTTGTTAGTTTCTTATGGAGATGCACCTCTCGTCAATGGGGTTCCGGTGTATGCTTTATCGGCATATCAGTATGCCGCAGGCATGTTACCTTTAGGTATCTTCTTTGCCATTGTCTTGATATCCGGACTCAAAGAAACCTATTGCCATGCGATGAAGGAGTAAACGCATGACTGGACGCGTATGTATTTTGTTGCTGGATTCTTTAGGTATTGGCGCCAGTGTAGACGCTGTATCTTATGGAGATGAGGGCGCAGATACTTTGGGCCATATTGTCGATGCTTGTCAACAAGGGCAGGCATCAGAAGGGCGCTCCGGTCCTTTGCATATTCCTCATTTGATTCAATTGGGTTTATATCATGCGGCAACCGCGAGTTCTGCCTCTGCGCGTTATAATTTATCTGAGCATCCATTGCCTATCGGCTTGTATGGTTATGCGGTAGAAAAAAGCCCAGGAAAAGACACCCCAAGTGGTCACTGGGAATTAGCAGGCGTCCCTTTGGAGACCGATTGGGGTTATTTCCCTAATACAGAGCGCTGCTTTCCTAAAGAACTGATTGAAGCCTTCATTGAAGAAGTAGCTTTGCCAGGGGTTTTAGGCGAAAAGCATGCCTCAGGCACCGATATTATACGCGACTTGGGTGAAGAACATATTCGCAGTGGAAAACCAATTGTATATACCTCAGGGGACAGTGTTTTTCAAATTGCGGCACATGAAACATATTTTGGTTTAACACGTTTATATGAAATTTGTGAAATCGCCAGGCGTTTGGTAGATCCTTATTCCATTGGACGCGTAATTGCGCGGCCATTTATTGGCGAGCCAGGAGCGTTTCAACGTACCGCAAATCGACGTGATTATGCGATTCCTCCTCCAAAACCCACTTTATTGGATGCTCTATTTGCAGCGGGCCGTGAAGTGATTGGCATTGGAAAAATAGGCGATATTTTTGCGCATAGAGGTTTATCACAATGCATCAAGGCAGATGGTAATATGGCCTTATTTGATGCGACTTTGCAGGCATTTAAAACGCTGCCTGCGGGTGGAATAGTGTTTACGAATTTTGTTGATTTTGATTCTTCCTATGGGCATAGACGAGATGTTGCTGGGTACGCACGCGCTTTAGAAGCCTTTGATGCACGTTTGCCAGAGTTTTTGGCGTTGATGCAACCAGATGATGTAGTGCTGCTGTCGGCCGATCACGGTTGTGATCCCACTGCTCCGGGTTCTGATCATACCCGCGAACACGTACCGGTTTTGATGTATAGCCCAAAAATATGCTCACAGCAATTGGAGCCCGTATCGTTCTTTATTGGAAGACGAGACACTTTTGCGGATATGGGGCAAAGCCTAGCAACGGTTTTAGAAATCCCGGCACTGGATGCCGGGGTTTCGTTTATCCCTCTTTAAGGAACTGTAAATTTCCAAGTTATTCATTTACAGTTCTTAAGGCACATCTCGTCGTCCTTCACCCGTATACAACTGACGTGGTCTACCGATTTTAGATTTGGTTTCTACCATTTCCATCCAATGAGACATCCATCCAACCGTACGTGCTAAGGCAAAAATAACCGTAAACATGTTGGTTGGAATCCCAATAGCACTCAGTGTGAGTCCCGAATAAAAATCAACATTAGGGTAGAGTTTTTTCTCGACGAAATACGGATCTTCTAAAGCAATACGCTCTAGTTCAAGTGCGAGCTTAAATAAAGGCTCATTTTGCGCACCGACCGCATTTAAGACCTCATAGCAGGTTTTGCGCATCACTTTAGCGCGTGGATCGTAGCTTTTGTAGACGCGATGTCCAAAACCCATCAATCGGAAAGAATCATTTTTATCTTTTGCGCGCTGAATGTAATGTGGAATATTTTCAATGTCGCCAATTTCATGCAACATATTCAGGCAAGCTTCATTGGCACCACCGTGTGCGGGGCCCCACAAAGCACCAATCCCTGCTGAAATACAGGCAAAAGGGTTAGCGCCAGTGGATCCCGCAAGGCGTACTGTAGACGTAGACGCATTTTGTTCATGATCTGCGTGTAAGGTGAAGATAACATCCATAGCACTGACGAGTACTGGATTAGGTACATAATCTTCTGAAGGTACGCCAAACATCATATAGAGAAAATTCTCTGCATAGGACATATGATTTTGTGGATGCATGTAAGGTTGCCCAATAGAATACTTATAGCTCATGGCGGCTAAAGTAGGCATTTTGGCAATTAAACGGATGGCAGAGGTATAACGATCGTGCGCGTTATTGAGATCCATGGAATCATGATAAAACGCAGATAAAGCACCGACTACTCCGACCATAATGGCCATAGGGTGGGCATCTCGACGAAAGCCATTTAAAAAATTGTACATCTGTTGGTGCACCATGGTGTGCTTTTTAATCGATGAGACAAACTCATAGCTTTCATCCGCATCTGGTAATTCACCATTGAGTAATAAGTAACATACTTCTAAGAAATCTTTTTTTTCTGCGAGCTGCTCTATGGGGTATCCGCGGTATAACAAAATGCCGTTGTCGCCGTCGATGTATGTGATTTTAGATTCACAAGAGGCCGTTGACATAAAACCGGGATCATAAGTATAGAGATCGTGCGTTGCCAATTGACCGATATCGATCACATCATTACCCAATGTGGGGCTGTGTATAGGCAGTGTAATAGGTTCTTGATTGTTTACGACCAGGTTTGCTTCTTTTTTGTTCATGATTGTTCCTTGCAAAAAGCAGGTGATAATTGTGCCACCGAGTTTTTTAATAGTGATATTTTAACAGAAGTATACCACTATTTTTTTAAAACCTACACTTTCAATCGCATTCAGAGGTAGGCAAGACTTTGTGTTTTTTTGTCAAGACTAAGCGGATTAATACATAGGTAATGGGGGTCGAAATAATTACCACCAGTAAGGGCGCAATTTGCGGCCGAATATGGAGAACATTGATCAGAAAATTGAGCGTGGATACCCCTAGCGCAAACTGAAAAACATACACAAGCGGAAATTGTAAACTGGTTTTTAATGAGATTTTTGTTCTAAAGACAAAAAATAAATTGAGTAAATAGGACACTATCACACTCAGCATAAAAGAAAGGGTGTATGCTACGTTGTAAGTGGCAACCGTTAAGAACGCTAAATAGAGAAGATAGGCTATTACCGTATTAATGCTGCCGGCGATAATAAAGCGAACAACGGTGTGCTTATATAATGTTTTTAACCACTGTAATAGGGAAGTACTGGTATTCATTAACAAAGTCTCCAAGCCTGTGCTTATTAAGTAGCCGGGCGTAGTATAACAAATTTTTGAGGGTTTACCCAAGAGACAATACCTTGCAGTATCGTTTTGACTAAAATAGAGAATGATAGGTATAATTACAACCTTTAAATTACTTACTCATGTTACGCACCTTACGTACCGATGCTCAGAGCCCCTATTACGCACCTTACGCACCGATGCTCAGAGCTCCTACGTACCGCGGCTTGTCCGCGGTATCCAGAACGATGTTGATGATAGATGTAA
>JAUYSE010000212.1 GCA_030696465.1 Legionellaceae bacterium | reverse complement strand
CATCACTAAATAATAAAGTAAAGCAGCGGCTGTCGTCGGGTCAGTCGCGTTCAAAACAGCCGTCACCGCCCCTACAGGCACAGAAAGCTCGTATCCTCCAAATAAACCATTTATTTGTAAGGCATTCGCGACAGCTGTTAGGCTTGGGCGTAATAGACGCAAGCTCACCAATACTCCTAAACCCAAAATTCTATTGGCATACTGATTGATACCCTCTTCTGTATTTTGTCGGATATGTTCTGGTTTCCGCATCAAACTTTTACACTCTTGAGGGGTGAATGAAGCTTTTTTCAGTAGATCATATACATAATTATTAATATCCAGTAATCGCTCATTTATCACAGAGCCTACCGGCGTTTTTTCGGCGATTAAAGGACGGGGTACAGGCATGATGTCTTGCTTCCTAGTTCAACTAAAAAAATATCTTGGCAATATACAATCCATTAGAGACAGGGTCAATCACCATCGTATTGTTGTGGGTGCATAAGTTACTCATAAGATGCGTAGGCCCTGATCAGATAACCTTGACTTTAACCGTCAAAATGCGATAAAACTGACGCTCATATTGGACATGAATATCTTCATAATCTACGGAACAGATGAGTCAAACTATGCGTTTTACATCATTGACACTCAGTGTATTGGCTTGTCTTTTTTCTATCAAAGGATATACCGAAGACAGGGAAGAAACACCGCTACCCATTGGAAATTTTTCACTCCCCCAATCGCAACAACCCGCCTCTATTTATTCTTTCGGCTCCAATATTCTTGAACCCGGTCAAGCGCAGATTAATTTCACGCCGAACGTCTTTAAAAGCACAGGAGAACGTTATATTGGCGGAGGAAGCACATTGCTGTATGGAACTTCGAAAACAACCTCTCTTCTATTCTCAGTGCCAGCAACACTGTCGTTTACTAATGGTCAAGTAACCCATACCGGTTTTGGAGATCTAGGTCTGCAAGGTGAGTACGAATTTTACCATCGAGCCTCCTCCAAAGATAAAGAGCATCTCGCCGCACTTGCTGGTTTTACGGTTCCCTCAGGAGATACTCATTTTACCGCCGGAAAATTCAGTTATTTTTTCGGCGGGACCTACAGTCACGCTTGGTATAATTGGCTATGGTTTTTCGCGCCCGGCGTATTAAAGTTTACGGGACCGCCCCATAAGCGCTTAGCAACGCGCTATTATTATGAGTTCGGTGTCGGACGCAATCTTGGTAGTCAATCTGGTCGATATATCTTTACCGGATTTTTGGAACTTAATGGACAGTATGATGATCAAAACCCCACTGACAAACCTGTAACACTGGAGTCCGGTGGCCGTGTGCTATCAAAAGGAAATCTTTTATTTTTCACCCCCTCGCTGTGGTATTCCACACCGCACTGGGCACTAAAACTGGGATTATCATGGCCGGTGACCCAAGACTGGCTAGGCACACGAAATGCGGTGAATTATTATGCGGCAAGTTCTATTATTTATACGATGAATTGATATTAGGATCTGTTGACATTTCATCTCCCCATGGTCTACGTCCCACGGTTTGTCCGCGAGACGTAGGCATCGCTGAATTATCGACCAAAACATGAAAGGTCAACCGCTCTAGCAACCTACCTAGAAAATTACTCTGCAACTTATCTTTTTATTTTATCAATATCAAAGTATTTTTTGGTATCTACAATGACTTCTCGCTCTTGAAAGCTGGTTAATTGATCGGCAATCTTGGCACTGTTGCCACTTTGATATAACTCTTTCAACGTATTTTGCATGGCTTTGATGGCGGCTCGCTGCAAATCGGAAGGTACAATCATAATTTTGTACCCTAAAGCATGGAGTTTTTCTCGAGATACCATCGGTGTTTTTCCACCAGAAAACATATTAATTAATTTTGGTTCCGGAATTTCTGCCGCGATTTTTTCTATTTGCGCCTCAGTTTCTGGAGCTTCCACAAAAATAACATCGGCACCCGCATCCAAATAAGCACGAGAACGTGCAATCGCACTGTCAATGCCTTCCACTGCAATAGCATCCGTTCGCGCAATAATGACAAAATCAGGATCGACTAAGCTCTCTTTCGCCACTCGTACTTTATGACACATATCTTCGGTAGATATGATTGATTTATCATTTAAATGCCCACAACGTTTGGGAAAAGTTTGGTCTTCTATATGTAATGCAGCAAGCCCCAAGCGCTCATACATTTGTACGGTACGACGCACATTGATTGCATTTCCAAAACCGGTATCGGCATCGGCAATCACGGGCACCTGACTCAGCTGGACAATATCATCTAATCGCACACATACTTCCGTTAAAGTTAATAAGCCAATATCAGGATATCCTGCACTTCTGGCAATCGCACCACCACTGGCATATAACACCGGAAAACCCGCTTGCTTTGCGAGCAATGCGGATAAACCATCAAAAACGCCCGGGGCAATAATCAGCGCCTGTTCTTTTGAGATCATATTGCGTAAGCAAGTGGTCATTTTCATGTGAGAGTTCCTGGGATCATCAATAATGGATCCATCATAACGCGTCACCGCAGTGCTGTCATCCCGGTGCTGCAGGATTCTTATTTTGTGCTACAATTTTTACTGTAACTGGCTGCTTCTCAAATTTATCACACAGCACTTTTGCGATCTCTAAGGTTTGCGCCAAACCACTTTTCATAAAAGGTAAATGACAAATACTCTCTTGTAGCTCCGTATTTTTTACAAGCGCCTTCTCCAAAATCGCCATTAATCCAGCGCTGCTTTTTGCTGCTTTTATATTTTTTTGCAGCGTATGCACATCACGTGCTTTTTCACGTGTAACACTTGTATTTCGAAAAAATAAAGTGCGAAGGCTAATCTCTATATTATCATCATCAATATGCGATACCCGTTTATTTAAATAGGCTTGTAACAATCCGCATAAGGCAGTTTGCAAGCCCTCCAATGTTTCAGGAACAGGGATATTCATTTTGGGTACTGCATTTTTTTTAGTGTTTTTACTGATAGGACTCTGAGGCTTTGACTCATCAATAATTTCTCCATTTTTCGCCTCATAAAAAAATTGCGTAGGTGCCGCCGCTACTCCCTTTAAAACATCGTCCGCATATTCCATCATGTCACGGAAACAAGGCGCTTTTAAACTGCTGTCTTGCTTCGCCTCTTCTTGACAACACATATAATCAAAAACGATATCTTCACTGAG
>JAUYSE010000195.1 GCA_030696465.1 Legionellaceae bacterium | reverse complement strand
TGCCTTATGCTCCTGAACCAGCTATTTTAATGTTATTAGCTCAACCATGGTTTAGAGCTCATATACTAATTAATTTTCTTGAGTCATTTGATCTTAGTGCGGAAAAAATAAGAGTTGAGGAAATTATCAACGCTCTTACTACTGCAAAAAAAGTTTTATCATATTGGCC
Organism: Legionellaceae bacterium; assembly: GCA_030696465.1. GTDB lineage: Bacteria > Pseudomonadota > Gammaproteobacteria > Legionellales > Legionellaceae > JAUYSE01. The sequence goes on along the minus strand of JAUYSE010000195.1, from coordinate 4,517 downwards.
TCAAAAAAGTTTGGATCTCCTTTTAGTTCAAACATCATCTGCACCAAAAATTGAGAGACTATGTACCTATCTAACTGAAATAATTGATTTTTTAAAGATGTATTCAACATTAAGTTTCCGGCATGGTGAGGTACATAACCCTAATTACTTAAGAAGATATGCTATTGATAGCCTCTTTTGGATGGGTAAAGAAATGGCTTTAAAAGAATCGGATAACAAACCTACACAATTAAATAAATACATCCATGTGGTTACTGATCGTTTATATACAGACGTAGCTCAAGATCATTCAAAATACAACAATGGCACGCCTTTTTTGGAAAAATACAACCAAAGTGATAATTTTTTTCTCATGTTTATATTTAATCCTCAATGCCCTGTAACTCAAAACATCTTAAGTACACTTCACCAACACTTAAATACCCGATCCCTTATAGACACGCCCTAAATTTCATTCTGTCTATTATTATCATTCCTAACGCTTCACCTTAAACTCCCCCATGAATGCTTGAGAAACATTCGAAGAAGAAGAGACATAACTATTGTGAGGTGAAGATATGAAACAAGATCCACTACTGCTATATCCTAATCAGGCGGCTGCTCTAATCGGCGTCCGAACAACTAAATTTTATGAGCTTAGGAAACTGCCTGATTTTCCTAAACCAAGAAATCTACTTGGTAAACGGCCGATGTATGTTAGACAAGAAATTGAAGATTGGGCAAAAAGCTTGGAAGTTGAGGTGGCTCATGACTAGAGGAGACGATAAGAGTTATCCTAAAGACAATATTGAAGCCGATTACATTGGGACGTGTTCAATAAAAATTCAAGAAAGAGTGTCTGTAACCATGTCAGCAGTTGATCGTTATTGTGCCCATGGCTGGGCGGTTCATCCCCTTAACGATAAAAAGCGCCCTTTATTGAAAGGATGGCAAGATAAAGCGACAACTAACCCTGATGTTTTTAGGCAATGGCTTCAAGAGTGGCCTTGTGCAAATGTGGGGATCGTTACTGGTAGTACTAGCAATTTGTTGATATTAGATGTGGATGGGGTAGAGGGCATAAATAGTATTAATGATTTGGATTTACCCGCGTCACCTACTGTAGTTACTGCACGAGGTCATCATTATTATTATAATTTTCCATCTACGTTAAACAATGTTTCAACAACACGTGCCGGATTATGGCCAAGTGTAGATACACGCGGCAGGGGTGGGTATATAACTGCCCCTCCATCAATCCATGAAACTGGACATCAATATTACTGGGATGAGCCACTAGACGGTGATCTTCCTGAGGCTCCAGTTTGGCTTATACAACGGCTAATACCCCCAGTAAAAATTTCTTACAAAATGCCAATGCTTATTGATAGGACTATCTCTCATTATGCTCGAACAGCTTTGTTAAATGAAACTATGGCTGTTGCAGAAGCACCTTCAGGCACTCGTAATATGCGTCTTAACCAAGCCGCTTTCTCTATGGGTACATTGGTAGCATCGGGCTATATAGAAATTAATTTTGTCGCTGAGGCATTAGCTAGATCAGCTTTGAGTGCAGGGTTATGTGAGAATGAGATTAAAAAAACGCTATCTAGTGGGTTATCTGCAGGAATGCTTCATCCTAGGGAGGTTTCTCATGGGTAACATGAATAATTTAATTGATATGGCTGTTAGTGATGCAAAGGCTAGCGATTATATCGATATTGTAATGACAGCATTATCCAATCTTAAGAGTAATGCAGGAGCAATTTTTGAGGAACCAGTATTACTTGCATTAATGGCGATCAGAGATAGTAATCCTGCTGAATGGCAACGTATTCGTGCTCGCATGAAAGAGGAAAAAGTACAGCTCTCAGAGATAGATCGTCTCACGATGGCAAAAAACTCTAATCATAATGAAACACCAATTATATTTCCCGATGAAACGCTTTGGCCAAGTATGGTTAACGGTGCTCAACTGCTAGATGATATAGTGTGTCTTATCAATACTCATATTGTAGCTGAGCCTGAAACCGTTCAAGCTGCTGCGTTATGGATTGTGTTTACCTGGTTAACAGATGTAGTGAATGTTGCTCCTCTCGTAAATATTACCGCGCCAGAAAAAAGATGTGGTAAATCAGAGATGTTGGCTCTTTTAGGTTTGCTGGTTTATCGTCCTCTTCTTGCTGCAAATATGGGATCTGCTCCTATGTTTAGGCTGATTGATCAATATCATCCAACACTACTTATAGATGAAGTAGACACCTTTTTATCATTACATGATGACATGCGCGGAATTTTAAATGCTGGGTTTACTCGTTCAGCCTCTTTTGTCTATCGCTGTGTTGGTGATCATCACGATGTAAAGCAATTTTCAGTCTGGGGAGCAAAAGCCCTATGTGGAATTGGTGGGGTGGATAAACTGCCAACACTGGCTGATCGCAGCATACCGATTCGACTTCGTAGAAAATTAAAAGGAGAAAAATCGGTAAAAGCCAGACACCATAATCAGCAATTAGTTGCTGTCTTGCGCCAACAACTAGCTAGGTTTGCTCATGATACCAAAGATGATATCCAGTCTTATCAATCAATAGATATTCCTGAATTGAATGATCGCGCTAATGATTGTTGGGAGCCATTATTTGCTATAGCGAACATAGCTGGAGGCGATTGGCCAAAAATTGCAATAAGCGCAGCTATTACCCTTCATGGCATGGAAGAATATACTCCTACTATTGGTGAGCAATTATTATACTCAGTAAAAGATGTATTTGAACAAAAAGGTTGTGATCGGATAAAAACCACTGATTTATTAGAAGCATTAGCCATGGATGACGAATTACCTTGGGCAACTTGGAATAAAGGTAAATTGATGACTCCCTATCAATTAGGTAAACGTTTATCTGAATACGGGATTAGAAGTAGCACTGTCAGACTTGGTACAACGACAGCAAAAGGATTCAAACTTGAGCAATTTACAGGGGTATTTGATCGTTATCTTGCTAGTGATGCATTAGTTGAAACAGTAACCTCGTCACAACCATTGCCACAACAGGGTTTTATGAGCTTTGAGAAAGGGAACAAAGAAAATAATGTTACGAACTTGGGTGCGTTAAAACCCATATCAGCCATTGAATGTGACGATGTTACGGAGTCTTTACCAGAGATCATTGATGGGAAGATGTTCTAGTGGTTATCACGAATCTAATCCAGCATCTACAAGACTCTGGCGTTTCATTATCATCTTTTAATGGATCAATTATCGCAAAACCAAAGGATCGTTTAACTGACTCGATTCGAAACCAGATAATTATCCATAAAAAACCACTGCTAGTGTATTTGCAGGTAGAATCGATTTGCAAAGGAATGAATATTTATCCATCACACATTATAAATCATCTTTTATCTATTGAGGATGAAGCTGATTTAATTAATGGCGACTTGCCTGGAATAGCGTTAAAATTACACATTGAGCTTTGGATGGCAAAAGGTATGCCTCATTATTCGGGAAAGCCCGAATTGAAAGTCGATCAGGGAGAAAAGTAAAATGACTGTACTTAAGCAAGGTAGGCCAACAAAATATAACCTCAAGTTAGGTCAAGAAATTTGTGATGCTATTGCATCGACCAGTAAGGGCACAAAAAAGTTATGTGCGGAACATCCACATTGGCCTTGCCAAGATACTTTATTCACATGGTTGAGAGCTTATCCTGAGTTTTCCGAGCAATACGCGCAAGCAAAAGTATGTCAGATTGAATTGCTAGTTGATGAAGTTTTAGAAATTTCTGATGATGCGTCTCAAGATCAATATGTGAATGAGCTAGGGGTATTAGTATCCAATCCACCAGCCATAAATAGAGCACGGTTAAAAGTTGATACGCGTAAATGGTTAGCATGTAAGTTGGTTCCAAAGGTATATGGTAATAAAATTGACATTGAAAGCAATAGCAGCATATCAGAGGAGCTACGACAGTTAAGAGCTAATCTTAAGGCTAAATATACTCGTGACCATTAACCCCTGGTTAAACAATAAAGGAAGTCTTACATGAACCTACAGTAGGTTCTGCCATGGAATTCCGGGGGTATACCCCTACGTAAAGGAGGGGTATTTGCATGTACGGGAGTCCCGCCTGTCTGCAAGCGGGAGTATTTTTTATAGCTTTAAGTGTAGTGGCTCAAACTTAATCTTACGAACTGTCAGCGTAACCCAATGGCCAGTTTCATCCCACGATTCAATTTCATAAAGTACGCCCAAAACTGATAAACCTAAAGATAGTTATTTAATCCTCTAAAATTGATTAAATAAATAACTGTCATAATAATTTTCTATTAATTTTTCAGTCTATCCGCTATGTCTTAACCATTACTCTTTTTCATCATTTTAAGTTGTTCTTCTAAAATTTTATTTTGTAATTCAAGTTGCCTTTGTTCTGCTTCGGAGCGTGCCAGGGGAAATGAGACAAATTCTGTAGTGAATTAGCTAACTCGCTTATCCTGCCATACACACCTCCGACTGTCCAGATTTACTTCCTATTTCAATC
>JAUYSE010000144.1 GCA_030696465.1 Legionellaceae bacterium | reverse complement strand
GCGCTCGCTCAAGTTTCTCTAAATTCCGGGATGACAGTTTTGGGTGCGTAAGCTGAGTTAATTATTTTTTATGCGGCACTTTAGTCCAGAAAAACACAATCCCGAGCCAATATGAGTACTGTTAAATGCTCTGAAAATTCTGCGAGGGATCTCCAAGCGATAGGATCGATCTGTCGGCAGGAGATCTCTCGGAGAATTTTCTGTAGTTCTTTTCTGCGCTCAAACTGGCTAGAGATAACGGATCTTTTTTATCAGAGTGTTATGTAAAAAGACTGTTAAAAAATCTTGGAGACATAGTTGATCCAGCGTCGTTTATTTAAAATAGGGTCCATATATGCTACCCCACGGTCGCGATGCGGATACCATGGCAGCCCTACTTCCCGCGAATAAGTCGAGAAGTAGGAACCTGAGAGTATTACGTCTTACGCCCCTAACAATCGATTCATCCGTGAGACAAAACCCGCCGGATTATCTAATACACCACCTTCTGCCAAAATTGCCTGCTCAAATAATACTTCGGTCCAATCTGCAAATAAAGCATCATCCGTTATCTCATTCATGCGCTCAATAAAAGGATGCTTAGGATTCAATTCAAAAATAGGCTTTACTTCAGGCAACTTATGACCAGCAGACTGTAAAATACGCTGCATTTCAAAACCCATATCCTGTTCCCCAACCACCACACAGGCGGGAGAATCAGTTAAGCGTTGTGTCCATTGTACTTCATTGACACGCTCGCCTAATATTTTTTTGATATGCTCACGCATCGATTCTAGTTTATTGTTTTCATCGGCCGGTGTTTCTTCTGGAAAATCAATCTTTCCTTTACTAATAGAATGGAGTTTTTTCCCTTCAAATTCTGGAAAATACCCTACCAACCACTCATCCACTTTATCCGTGAGTAACAATACATCAATACCTTTTTTCTTGAAGATCTCTAAATGCGGACTATGTATAGCCGCGTTAAAACTTGCCGCTGTCAGATAATAAATTTTATCTTGATCAGGCTGCATATGCGCTACATACTCGGATAAAGAGGTCTTTTGTTCAGGAGACCCTTGCTGTACCGTAGTAAAACGCAATAATTTAGCAATCGCGTCTTTATTTGCAAAATCTTCAACCATCCCTTCTTTGATAACGGGACCAAACACTTCCCAAAATTTTGCGTACTTTTCTGTATCTTCACTTAATTTTTCGAGCATTGTTAATACACGTTTAGTACATGCATTACGAATCGCTTCTACTTGTTTATTGTCTTGTAATATTTCACGTGACACATTTAAAGGGAGATCATTCGCATCGATAACACCTTTTACAAAACGTAAATATCGTGGCAAAAATTGAGTGACATCTTCTAAAATAAATACCCGCTTAATATACAACTTCAAGCCATGCTTCGCTTCTTGTTGCCATAAGTCAAATGGCGCATGCGCAGGGATATACAACAAGCTCACGTATTCTTGCTTACCCTCTACCCGATTATGCGACCACATCAGCGGATTTTCAAAGTCATGGGACAGATGTTTATAAAAAGCTTGATATTCTTCATCGGTAATTTGAGACTTAGACAGCGTCCATAAAGCAGTCGCTTTATTCACTGTTTCAACTTCAGCACTACTCTCCCCTTCCGGCGTTTTTAATGCTTTCATCACAATCGGCCAACCAATATGATCCGAGTATTTTGTGACTAAAGCGCGAATGCGCCAATCTGTCGCAAAGTCGACTTCCTCTGCTTTTAGATGCAAGGTAATTTCTGTACCGCGTATTTCTCTGTCTTCCTGGGTAATAGAAAACTCACCGTCCCCTTTGGACTCCCAAAACACCCCTTGTGATTTATCTAGGCCCGCTTTTCGCGTCCTCACCACCACTTTATCCGCGACCATAAACGAGGAATAAAAACCAACCCCGAATTGACCAATCAGTTGCGAGTCTTTTGCTTTATCTCCAGTCAAGGCTTCTAAAAACGCTTTAGTACCTGACTTTGCTATCGTGCCTAAATTATCAATGGTTTCTTCACGTGTCATCCCTATTCCATTATCGGTAATTGTCAGCGTTTTTGCTTCTGGATCTACGACGATAGTGATTTTTAAGTCAGGATCGTTTTCATATAAACCGCCATCACTCAGCGCTAAAAAACGTAATTTATCGAGGGCATCAGATGCATTCGATACTAACTCTCGCAAAAAAATCTCTTTATTACTGTATAATGAATGTACCACCAAGTGAAGCATTTGCTTCACTTCGGCTTGAAAACCTAAGGTCTCTACTGTACCAGTCATGTATATTCTCTCCTATAGACTATAATATAATTCAAACTCTGCTGGGTGAATTAAGCCACGCAGATAATCAACCTCTGCCTCTTTCAAGGCAATATAATGCTCAATGAAGTCAGCCGTAAAAACACCGCCTGCTGTTAAAAATGCATTATCATCACGTAAAGCTTGCAAGCTCATATCTAAGCTAGAAGACACCGTAGGGATATCTTGTAAACGCTCAGGAGGTAATTCGTATAGATCTTCATCTACCGCATCACCTGGATGTATTTGCTGTTGAATACCGTCTAAACCGGCCATCATCATTGCCGCAAAAGCCAAATAGGGATTCGCAGTACCATCTGGGAAGCGTACTTCAATGCGTTTCCCTCTGGAGCTTCGCTCTACCGGGATACGAATAGACGCTGAACGATTACGACCAGAATAAGCGAGCAACACCGGCGCTTCAAAGCCAGGAACTAAACGCTTATAACTATTGATCGAAGGATTAGTAAACGCGTTTAATGCGCGCGCGTGACGAATAATGCCTCCAATATAAAACATGGCGGTTTCTGATAATCCTTCATAACCTGCGCCCGCAAATAAATTTTGCCCGTCTTTTTCCAAAGATTGATGGCAATGCATGCCACTGCCATTATCGCCGTATAACGGCTTAGGCATAAAGGTCGCACTTTTACCATGAACATGCGCGATATTATGAATAACATATTTTAAAATTTGTATTTCATCGGCTTTACGAGTCAAACTATTGAAGCGTGTTGCCACTTCACATTGATTCGCAGTGGCGACCTCATGATGATGCGCTTCTACCACTAAACCCATTGCTTCTAAAGTAGTACAAATAGCCGAACGAATATCTTGTGAAGAGTCGACAGGAGGTACGGGGAAATATCCGCCTTTCACCGAAGGTCTGTGGCCCGTATTTCCACCCTCAATCACTTTATCTGAATTCCAATTCGCTTCTTCGGAGTCTACTTCATAAAAGGTTTTATGCATGCTGCGACTATCCCAGCGCACATGATCAAAAATAAAAAATTCTGGTTCTGGACCAAAATAGCAAGTATCTGCAACGCCTGAAGCCCGTAAATACTCCTCTGCACGCCGCGCTAGCGCCCGTGGGCAACGTACATACGGTGTAAACCCTGAAGGTTCGTATACGTCACAACGTAACACTAATGTGGTTTCTTGATAGAAAGGATCCAATACGGCAGAGGAAAGATCCGGTACTAATGCTAAATCTGATTGATGAATACGTTGCCATCCTTTAAAGGAAGAGCCATCAATATTTTTTCCATACTTCAAGAAATCATCATTAATTGCAGAGACCGGCAATGTAATATGATGTTCTTTCCCAAGTAAATCAGTAAACCGAAGATCAACGAATTTTACTTCATTTGTTTTTATAAATTCATAGACCGCTGCAGTGCTCATCTCCAAAACCTCTCACCGAAAGCAAGAAGTTTACCTAATGCTGGGTCTCGAAACAACCTTAAATTATAACGAAGTGACTTCAAACCACCAATAGATTACACTATCGTTTTATTTAAAGCTCCCGTACGCATGCCGAGTTATCATTATAAAGCGCTCTCCCCTCAAGGAAAGATCCAAAAAGGGCTATTAGAAGCCGACTCAGAACGCCATGCGCGGCAACTTTTGCGCGAACAAGGCATGGCTCCTTTAGCCATAAAAAAAAATCAACCGACTTTACCGAAAAGCAAACGAGTGTCTCATCGCGCCTTAACGCTCTTAACCCGGCAATTGGCCACACTCATTGCAGCCAGCATTCCCATTGAAGAAGCATTGGAAGGCGTCT
>JAUYSE010000211.1 GCA_030696465.1 Legionellaceae bacterium | reverse complement strand
CCACATCCTTGGATTTTTAGAATCTTCGGGTTGTCTCTTTGATAAAATATGGGTCACAGGGCTCACCGAGTCTTATTTACCTCAAGCGCTGAAACCCAATCCGCTGCTGCCGATGGATCTACAGAAAAATTATCACATGCCCTATTCTAACCAAGAAAAAGAAATGGATATTGCTGCACGCATGATGCAGCGCCTCTCTGCGGCTGGAAACAGCGTTATCTTTAGTTATCCGCAAAAAGCGCAAGAAACCCATATTCGACCCAGCCCCCTGCTAAAAGATTTTCCGCTGTACACGCCATTGATACCCCATGAAAAAGCGCCCGCTGTTCTATATGCTTTAGAGGAATCTTATCAATTACCGCTGCAGCGCAGTATTGGCGGTGGCACAGGCTTACTAAAATACCAGGCAGAATGCCCTTTTCGTGCTTTTGCACGTTTTCGTTTGCAGGCCCTCGAAGCCAGCCCTTTATCTGAAGGTATCCCTGCGCTCGACAAAGGGCAATATTTACATAAATCCTTAGAACTTTTGTGGATAAGGCTGCAAAATCAACAACAACTTTTAAACTTAGCAGCAACAGATCGCCAGACCTTAATTCAAGAAGTCGTGACGGCCGCGCTCGCTGGCGATCCCGAAAAATATGCGGTGCAGTTACTGCCTATAGAGCAAAAACGCTTAGAGGGTTTAGTCGAAAAAGCCCTGCGTTGGGATAGCGAACGCGCCTCTTTTGCTGTTTATGCCACAGAAAAACCCATGCAGCTGTCGCTGCCACCGCTGAATTTAACTGTAAAAATTGATCGTATCGATCAATTGGAAGATGGTTCGTTATGTATTATTGATTATAAAACCAGCTTACCTGGCAGTGCCAGTTGGCGCTCTGAACGCCCCCAAGATCCTCAGCTTTTATTATATGCTTTATCTGATGAACGTATTGTGGCCTTATGGTATAGCGCTTTAAAACAGCAAAAAATACAAATTAAAGGGATTTCTGCGGTCAAAATTCATCCCGATATTGGCGCACTACGCAAAGACGAGCACTGGGAAGACTTACAAAAACAGTGGCAACATCATTTAGAACAACTCGCCCAAGAAATTCATGAAGGAAAATGTAGCCCTACGCCACATCAAGCGGCTTTATGTCAACGTTGTGCATATAAAGGATTATGTCGAAAGCAAGGGTAATGCAATCCATATATTTTACCCACTTGCAATTCAAAAATCTGAAACTCATAATGCGTACTAAAATCTTAACATAAGACGAGTTTTACGGATGACTTCCCCTGTCAACATGCCACAGAATGTTTGGTTTATTATTCAAAATAATCACTTGCTATTAAACACAGATAAGCGCCTACCAACAGATTCAGAGATGAACACTTTCACGCCCTATGTTTTAAGGAAATTTCTCTTAGGAGCGTTGAGTAACATCCACTATCACTGTGCTGAAATTACGGAAGAAACACTTCTTCCTGATGTTTTTCAACTATACCCTCTACGACAAGCCTTCGCTTTTATTTCGCCCGAACAATATGGTATGGCAGTCAAAGCAGCCTCTATTTTAAATTGGGATAAAAATCATCAGTTTTGTGGGCGTTGTGGCTCGGAAACACAACATCTTAGAAAAATTTTTGAGCGGACCTGTTCGACTTGTGGGCTCTCTTTTTTCCCTCGTATATCGCCCTCCATTATTGTAATGATCCAAAAAGGAGATCATTTGTTAATGGCCAGAAGCCCTCATTTTGCACCTGGGGTATATGGGCTTATCGCAGGCTTTGTGGATGTAGGGGAATGTATCGAAGAAGCAGTACATCGTGAAGTCATGGAAGAAGTCGGCTTACGCATCAAAAATTTAGTGTATGTGGGTTCGCAACCTTGGCCTTTTCCTGACTCCCTCATGCTGGCATTTACCGCCGACTATGATTCAGGCGAAATAGTGATTGATACACAAGAGATCGAGGCAGCAGGTTGGTACAAATATGATAATCTACCAGGCTTACCTTCTACTTCACTCAGTATTGCATCCGCTTTAATTCATGATTTTGTGAGGAACGCCACCATTAAGGCTTTAGGATCATTGTGAGGGCGAGGATGACGAAATTGGGCCTCAATCTCCTCATTCTCACCTCCACTGAACATACAATAACCACCGAAAAATGATTATTTCTTATTTTCGAGCAACGCGTGTAGAGCCTCTATCTGCTTCTTAGTATTGGTATTCGCACTCCCAAAGAATGTTTTTTTATAGCTGGCAGATAACAGCTGTTTACCCATGATTTTTTCTATTAACAATAATAAACTACAGACCACACCCAACACGCCTCGAATCGCTAAAGGCAACCTTCCAAAGCCACGATGTTGATTGATTATCGCTATTTCTTTCACCTCTGCTACCATTTTTCCACAAGCTTTATATATTTTCTTAATGCTATTCGCTTTGATAGGCCCTTGAAAGCTCAGCAACTTCTGTTGTAAGACTTTCATACTTTTTATCTCTGGCGTATCGCTTGCACCTTTCGCCGCATTTTTCTTTTTACTCATTGATTTTAAACACTTATTAAGACTCTTAACCACCGCGCTTAGTTCTTCTTGTTTCATTAACTCCGGGAGATCATCATCGGCATGACTCAGTAAATTACTCATATTTTTATGGAGGGCTTCCTGCTCGGCCGCAGTTTTTATCTGCCCCATTTCACTGACATATTTTTTAAACTTCTCCGTACCCGCTTCAGAAAAAGTACTTGCCTGCATTTCATCGATGAGCGTTTTAAAAGACGCCTCGATAAGCCCTTGCATTAACGGCTCGTACAGCGGATCTGTTTTATCTTTCATTGCGAAAAGCTGCTTTAATATCATGCCTGTAATGGGTGGTAAATGACTCACGGGGCATGTATCCAATATATTTTTAAAGACCGCTAGATTCGCGTTCGGATGTTTTATTATCGACATCATCGCAGATTTTTCAGTGGTTTTTTTGGACACACTCACTAAAATTTCCGTAGTCGACGCCTTGTTTTTAGCCATAGCCGCCCAACTGAGTTTCCCGATATGCGGCGCACTTTGTAGTTTTTCGATAACCTCTGCTTTCTTAGTATTATTAATGATTTTTTCCAATTGATTATCTTGGAATGTCTGTGCACTGGGCAGATTGGCAAATACATCTAAATTGACCTGTGCATCCGCTTGCGTCACTAACAAATGATTCAACGATTCGTCTTGAATAGATTTCTCTAAAATAATATCGATCTCTTGTTGCCCGAGAACGGTACCGACTAGTATCTCTTGTAGTGTATTTAACGACATATCTCTTACCAGAATACACAAAAAGGCCTCCGAAAATAATGGGCTCCCTTTCAATTTATGCAGTACTGGCACAAATTGTTGCTCTAAAATTAACGGATGCTGAGCCAACGCCCACAGTATATTTTTATCTTCTTGCAATAAACCAAGCTCGCTGAGTATTGTAAAATGCTCGGCACTGATATTCGGACTTTTATTCAACAATAAACCGCTTATCATTTTAGGATGTTGCGCGCAATTCTGTAGCAGAGTTTGCACTTGTTTTTCTGTAATAAAAGGATTAAATGCTAAAGTCGTCAACAATGCAGGATCCCCAGACTTCAGTAAGGGATGCTGCGTAAATTCTAAGAGGATATTCTCATGATCCGGATAAAGACTGAGATTATGTAATTTTTTAAGATGTTGTACATTAATATTAGGGCTAGGATTCAACAACAAGGCATATCTGATGCTTGGATATTTTGCACATATTTCTATAGCAGCATCAATTTGTTCTTCTGTAATATCGGGATCAAATGCCAGTGCCATCAACACACTCGGTTGCGATTGTAATATGGGAACCGTCCACAACGTCGTTAAAAAATCATGATCAACATCCTTTTTTGACCCTGCAAAGATATTTTCAAGATCTGAGCATAAGGTGCTCAATTTTTCTTTGATCTCTGTCGTTAATCCACAAACAATCGCGATGGCTGGCCATTGTTTTTTTCGCGATTTCTCACATACCTCATTCAGCATGTTAAATACCTGACTTAAGGCATTGAGCTGCTCGATATACAGTGTCAGATATCCTGATGCTTGTAGAGGCAGATGCGCACCACATTCTTGTACATCTAGGGGTTTCTGAGGATTCTTAGACCAATCTATCGTGGTTTGGTAAAATGCATTTGCCACGCGTTGATACGTCGCAATATCCTCCTTGCCTGCGTCTGGATATTGCGATCTCCAATTATAATGACGACGATCAATCCACGGATTTTTGGCGATAAATTTATATATTTTCCTACTACTCGACAATACTGTATTGAGAGAAGCAATATCCGCAGAAGAGGTTTCACGACAAGGACGCAAATATTGCGAGAAAAAGTCTAGTTTTTTTTTGCTGTCCTCTTCTAACCACACAAAATCCATCTCTCGATTGTTGAGCAACGATTGAAACTCTCCATTGAAAAAGCGCACCTGCTCAATGATCGCTTGATAATTTTTATCCGCTTGAATATTTGGGGGTGGAGTACCGTCCAAAATGCTATGTTGTGTCGTACTTATCCACGCCGAATTCCCTTTCTCCTCAATAAGGCTGCTGTATTGATGTATTTGGGCATATTCCTGCTGTGTGAGCAAGATACAGCGTAATCCCTCTTCCGTGTGTTGAAACAAGAGTGCATGCACCGGTTTTAAATACATACCAACAAATTTAGTTTGATTTGTATAGCTTTTATAAAAATTTTTACTGGCGACAATCTGATCGCTAAACGTTGGAACTTCTTGATCCCCCGTTGTTTTACAGATATCCGTCAATGAAAGAAACTGCAGCGATTTTTTATTACCCGGAAAACCATCCTCTTTATCTATTTCACTCCAATAGAGATAAGGCTCTGATGTTAAATCAGGATCATACATTTCTTTTTGTATTTCTTTGGTGGCCAACACTTCGACCTGCACCACTTGTTGCATCTCTACCTCATTTGCGAGCGCATCTGTTCGGCTCTTCTGTGTTTTCTCACACACCCCCTCTACACAAGCCGCCGTCACAATATCTTGAATCTGTTTTTGAATATCTTCTTTTTCATCTGCCTTTAATGGTTGCTGTGCCACCGATAATAATTTCTGCCACTGTGCCATTTGTTGCGCTTGATAATTCTCTAATAAAGTTTTAGTGCTTTGCTCTCGATATAAACCACCATACTTCTTAAAAAAATCAAGTTC
>JAUYSE010000231.1 GCA_030696465.1 Legionellaceae bacterium | reverse complement strand
AAAAGCCTTGCGCTTTTTGTGCATAAGAAAAAAACACCTGTTGTACCGTCTGTCGCCTATCGTCGTGCGGATGGCACGCATGTGCTTGAGTTTTTTCCTGCATTGGAATGGCAACACTATGCAGATGCAAATCAGGCTATTTATGAAAATACCCTGATTTACAATCAAGCATTGGAAAAAATGATTTTAGCGCATCCTGAACAATGGTTTTGGATGCATCGTCGTTGGAAATTGCAAGATAATTATTAACAAATCTTCATGCCACCTCCCCATTTCGAGGAATCCCACGGTAATTCCCCCATTTTTAACCGCAGCTAAACTCTTAGATTTTTCTGGTCTAAATTGTTGGAGACACTATATAATACGTATCTATTTGGCCATAAAATTGAGATGGACGAGAACATCATTGAAAATAATAACTAAAATACATGGAAAAATGTATGATTTAACAAATTTCAAGCATCCAGGTGGGAAAGTTCCGCTGGCATTGCTGCATAATAATGACGCGACTTGTTTGTTTGAATCTTATCATCCAATGACTAACAGAGAAACACTGCAAAAAATTTTATCTCAGTATGAAATAGAAGAGGATAAAACCATTATTGAACAAAAAGTATATGACTTTTCTTCTTTTAAAGAAGATGAATTTGTTATAGAAGTGCGTGAAGAGGTGAGGGATTTTTTTTCTAAAATAGCTAAAAAAAAGAAATGCTCGCTGATACAAGCAACTAAAGCATCTAAATATAAACTATTTCAAATTAGTACATTATACGCGCTATCTTTTATAAGTTTATTTTTTTTAGCCTCTGGATATTGGTCATTTATACTTATATCACCAATTATTTTTTGGTTATATATCGCTAATACGTGGCATGATGCAGGACATTTTGCTTTCAGTGATAATAAAAACTTTGAAGCCTTTATTTTATTATCCGCACCGTTCATGGGACAACATTCTTATCGATGGTATTCATCACATACGTTTAAACATCATTCATACCCTAATGTTTTAGGGTATGACTCTGATATAAGCACTTATTGTGACCAAGGTGTCTCTAGATATTTGAACCCACAAAACATGCTTCAGAGCCTCAATAAAAAAATCAAGAAGTTTATTACCATACCTCTTGGTTTAGAAAAACCATTTAAACACCATACAGAAAAAACTCCAGATAATCATTCTTGTAGTAACGAAAACATTATTATGGAAACATATAAAAATAGATCGATTGTAAGTGGACTACTCAAGAATTATAAGTATTCTAATATGAGCTTAATATTTTTTTTATTATATATAACCTCTACACTTGGCATTAATTTTTACAAGGGAAGTTATTTTTTTGCTTTTATTTCATTTGTAGCTCCATTCGTCATCTTATCTTTCGCCTATTATTTTTTCACTCAAATCAATCATATTCATGAATGTAATTTCACTCACAACAATAATTATTATAAACACCAAATCGCTACCGCTTATAACATATCGACTCAGTCAAAGTTTGTTACTTTTATTAGTGGGGGCTTGAACTGCCAAATTGAACATCATTTATTCCCATCTATTAATCATTGTCATTTGCCTAAACTTGCAAAAATTATTAGACCTATCTGTATAAAACATAATATTAACTATAATGAAAATCTGAGTTTATTTTCTGCGCTTAAAAGCTTAATTTTCTCAGCCAAAGTTCTTAATAAGGACACTATTGATAACTATAATTTTAAAAAGAAAAAAGATTGTGTTTAATTCTCGTCGAGAAGCCCCAGGACAATAAAATACACTACTTGTTTTTTGGTTTCACCATTTTTTTCAGTAGAACAGCTTGACGCACCCAACTTTTAAATTCTACCGCAGGATATCCGCCCATTTTGATTCCAGGGGCTACATCTGTCATCACAGCAGAACCTCCTGAAATAGCTGCTCCATCACCAATTTTGAGATGTCCACTTACACCACCTTTTGCCGCTAATATAACAAATTTTCCAAGCTCCGTACTCCCCGCAATCCCTGCTTGCGCAACAATAATACTTCCTTTGCCAATCCTCACGTTATGCGCAATTTGAACTAAGTTATCAATCCGGCAACTATCTTCTATCACTGTGTTTTCTAAAGAGCCTCTATCAATACAGCTATTAGCACCAACAGAAACATCATTCCCTATAATCACTTGACCAATATGTGGAATTTTATAATGCCCATCGGCATCACTAGCAAAACCAAAACCATCTTGCCCTATTCTAGCACCTGGATGTACATGTAATTTATTTCCTGCAATAGTGGCACTCACACTCACATTATTTTCAATAATACAATCATCGCCCAACTGTACATTATCTCCAATATAAGTATTCACTCCAATTTTGCAACGGAGCCCTATCTTGACTTGCTCCCCAATGTAGGCGCCATGTTCAATCACACAATCTTCTCCTAAAACCGCTGTTTTAGAAATATAAGCGCTAGGACTGCGGTAACTTTTGAGAGGAACTTCCGGATAAAAAGCTTGTAAAATTAAGGTATAAGCCTTATAGGGGTTTTTATGGACCAATAACTTCATATCTTTAGGGGCATCATTCTCATAACCTGGAAAGATAATACAAACCCCTGCCTGAGAATTTTTAAATGCCGGTAAATATTTTTTATTATGGAGGACGGTTAAGTCTGTTGGTGTCGCTTGTGTGAGAGAGGTAATACCATAAATTTTTTGTGCGCCAGCCTCTTTTTGTAAAAGGCTCGCACCTGAAATGTGCTCTAAATCTAGGAGAGTAAAAGAAATGGGGTCATGTAACAGCGTCATACTATATATTCCTATCGGTAGATGCCTCGTTCAGTATTGGCAAGAAAATTTAAAATATATTCAATATCATCAGTAGCTGGAAGCTTTTGTCGAATTTCGAGAGAAATCTCTGGTACCGTAATCCCTTGGCGGTTAATAATCTTATAGGCTTTTTGTAATAACATACGCGCTTCAACACTATAGCCATTGCGACGCAGGCGCACAAGATTGACGCCATATACTTTGGGCGGTAAACCCTCCACCAATGAAAATGGTAATACATGTTGTCTGATAGCTGTATGCCCCCCAATCATTGACATTTTACCAATTTTGCAAAATTGATGGATCCCCACAAGGCCTCCAATAGTAACCCAATCTTCCACAACAACGTGCCCACCAATAGCCACCCCGTTAGCAATAACATTATGACTTCCCATGTGCACATCATGCGCGACATGACAGCCCGTCATCAGTAAGTTATGGTCCCCCAGTTTGGTTGCACTGCCTCCACCAAGGGTGCCTCGGTTGATGGTCACATACTCACGAATAATATTATTATCCCCTATAGTAACCGTACTTTTTTCACCATTAAATTTTAAGTCTTGAGGAATACTTCCAATGACGGCACCCGTATAAATCTGGTTTTTTTTACCAATAGTGGTCCAGCCCTCAATAACCACATGCGCACCAATAACGGTATCATTATCAATAGATACATACTCGCCAATCATAGAAAACGGACCGACGGTCACATTTGAGCCAAGACGCGCCCCCTCTGCAATTAATGCAGTTGGATGTATTTTATTAGGTAAGGAAACAATTTTTTCAGAGATATCGTGATTCTCAGATAGATCAATCAGCATAGTGAGTCCTCCATTACCCATTCACAGTCCTACCTCTCTAAAAAATAGACATTCTTATAGAGGGGAATAACTTAAAAATACATTGAAAATCCGCAGTCATTATAGGCATGAAGGAAATGTTTGTCTAGAAAACCCTCGGGTAAACTTAAAGAACCGCTGGCTCAGTAAATTTTGACAATAACTCCAACACTGCTTCAGAGGCTTTATCATTGGTATTTTGTCTTAAATCTGCATGAATAGCCTCAAAACGCTGCTGTAAATACTCCCGACGAGCAGGATTATCTAACAAGGCTAATAAGGCTTCGGCAATTTTCTCAGGACAAGCATCATATTGTAAAAATTCAAGCACTAAAGCTTGGTTCGCCAATAAGTTAGGTTGTGAATAAAACGGAGATTTTATTTGTGGAGAAAAAATAATATGATTAATGATTCCATATTTATAAGCAACCACCATAGGGCATTTCAACAACATCGCCTCAAGTGTACCTGTCCCCGATTTAACTAAAGCAACATCTGCTGCCGCGAGCGCTTCTCTCGCTTGACCAACCAGCACTTGAACCTCTATATGCTGCATTTCTTGACCACGCTGACGCTCAAACGCTTCTTTTATTTGCTCATTAGGGACAGGAACTACAAATCGAAGTTTTGGCCGACAAAAAGACATTTTATACATGACTTGCCAACAAAGCCCCCCAATATGACGCAATTCCCCTAAACGACTTCCCGGTAAAACTGCGACAACAGTATCATCCGCCTTATATCCCAACGCACTTTTTTTCGTTTGTATATCATTTTTTAACGGAATTACATCTGCAAGTGGATGCCCCACAAAGGCTACTGGCACCTGGTGTTTGTTATAAAATAATTCTTCAAAAGGAAACAGTGTCAGCATTAAATCTACTGCTTTTTTGATACGCAACACTCTTTTAGGACGCCAAGCCCATACTTGCGGACTCACATATTGTATAGTCTTAATACCTGTGGGCTTTAATTTTTCTGCAACAGACAAATTAAAATGCTGATAGTCGACACCAATAAAAACGTCAGGCGGGTTGGCGACACATTCTTGCAATAATTTTTTATGAATGCCATACAATTCAGGATAGCGCCGTAACACATCGGTTAAACCCATAACCGACAAGCGTTCCATAGGAACGAGCGAACGCAACCCCTCTTTTGTCATTTGCGGGCCACCAATTCCCCAAAACTCCACTTTTTTTAATTTCTTTTTTAATGCCGCAATTAAACCTGCGCCCAGAAAATCACCAGATACTTCGCCAGCAACCATGACAATTCGAATTACTCGTTCTGAAGACACAACGAAAGACTCCTATAATTTTAGTACTTTCCAAATACATCTGTTTTAGCAAAGATGGACTCTCAAGAATGTATTAACTAGCAATAAATGAATGCGCTTTATCATAGGGTCTTATTATTTAATCTTCAAGCCCGGCCAACTTAATCTTTTATTGTTCAGACTTAAATCATCCCATCATTTAATCCAGTTCTTTAATTGCATTATTAATAGATTACATCTAGGATAGCGATTCGTAATTTTTCTGTTAGTCAAGGAGTAATATGCACACCGCACTCTCTGATACTCCGATGTTGATCGAGTCTCGACAACTCCATTCACGGATTATTGTATCTATTTGGTTATTATTAATGCTGGTGACTGAACCTAGAGGTACAGGACAATTATTGCATTTCGGAATGCTTTGGTTAGGTTATATATTAATAGTGATTGGAGTATTAGGTCGTATTTATTGTGCAAATTATATTGGGGGCTATAAAAACAAAACCATCGTGAGTGAAGGTCCTTTCAGCGTGGTACGTAACCCTTTATATGTATTTTCTTTAATTGCAAGTATTGGTATTAGCTTACAAACAGGAATGCTCATTATGCCACTTATTTTCTTTTGTATATTTTGTGGATATTACACAAAAGTAGTTGCAAAAGAAGAGGCTGTCTTGACACATATTTTTGGTGAAGACTATACGAAATATGTTCAAAAAGTGCCACGATGGATACCTAAACTACAGTTATGGCACGAGCCGTGTACGCTTGAATCAAAACCGTTATTTATTCGTCGCACTCTAACAGATGCCGCTGTTTTCTTCCTGCTTGCGCCATTTTTTGAAATCATACGGCTGTTACACGAACATTTGTTGTTACCAATATATTTATCTTTGCCCTGAATAAACTTTTTATCAAATAGGTACGTATTTATTATTTAAAGCAATAAATTATGAAAGCGAAGGCAACTTTGGATATAATGAACAGTGTCGATCTTTTGGTTCCATGTTTAACTAGGCAAATTTAATGCTACGATTGCACCGCAAAAAAGCACGGCTAAACTATTCAGCCATTCGCTCGCTCTGCATCTTACGACTGTCGTCTATTGGGGATGTTACTCATGTTATTCCCGTTATCCTCAATATTCAACAACAAGCTCCGCATATAAAAATCACCTGGATTATTAGGAGTTCCGAAGCCAATCTCATTAGAAACTTGCCCGGCGTTGAATTTATTATTTTGAATAAAAAAACAGGTCTACGAAGTTTATTAGATATCCGCAACCACTTGAAAAGCAAACATTTTGATGTCTTGTTGCATATGCAAGTTGCAGGACGCGCCAATATAGTCGCCGCACTCACTCCTGCCGCCATTAAAATTGGCTTTGATAAAACCAGGAGTCGCGACTTACACCAATGTGTTATTCATCAATCCATCACATCTCTTCCTAAACAGCATGTTCGTGATGCATTCACCAGTTTCTTGACGCATTTAGAAATACCTCTTCGCGCTCAAAAGACATTTATTCCTCTTGCCGAAGAAGACCAACACTTTGCGCGTATGCATATTGTCCCCCATCGCTGTAATATTATTGTGAGTCCCTGCTCTCGTCACACACTCCGCAATTGGTTGCCAGAGCGGTATGCCGAGCTTGCTGATTATGCTATTACACGTTACGATGCTCAGGTAATTTTTGTGGGAAGTGTGGAGCCACTGGAACAACAATTTATCAAAAAAATCACCGATTATATGACACAACCTGCACTAAACTTGGCAGGAAAAGATACTTTAAAAAAGCTGAGCGCTCTTATTGCGGAAGCAGATTTACTGATTGCGCCAGATACCGGTGCAACGCATATAGCAAGTATCGTGGGGACCGATGTCCTCGGGCTCTATGCCGCAAGCAACCCTTATCGGACAGGCCCTTACCATTCCATTGAATGGTGTGTAAATCGATATCCAGAGGCAGCTCAGCGTTTTTTAGGAGTGACGGTGGATGAATGCAGATGGGGTAGAAAAATAGAGTTTCCTGGAGTTATGGACTTGATTAGTGTGGATGATACAAAAAATATGCTCGATACATGGATGAGCCAGAAATTTCATAGGAGGGTACCTTCATGAATGATACCGTTACCACCGAGAATCTATTTATCCTGAAACAAGCCAACAGCCACATACTCACGCACGCAGAGCTCGCTCATAAACTCGATACACGTTGGTTCCAATCCTCTTTCTGGGAAGAGCAGGCAAACCCCATACATCATCGTGGTGGCAGAGGCATGGCCTGGTTTATTAATAGCGCAGAGGGTAACTGGGTGTTACGTCACTACATGCGCGGCGGGCAAGCAAAACGTCTTAGCAAACGCTCTTATGTGTTTATGCATCAAAAATATGTGCGATCTTTTCAAGAGTTTTATTTACTCCATCAATTATTCAACGCCGGACTGAATGTACCCAAACCGATAGCTGCGCGGTATGTTAAAAATACTTATTTTTCTTACCAAGCGGAGATTATTATCGAACGAATTCCAGGAGCACAACCTTTAGCTGACTTTATCTCTGAGGATAATAATCTGTCGCTCTGGAGACAAGCAGGTGCTCTTATTCGTCAATTTCATGATTATGGCGTATTTCACGCGGATTTAAATTGTCACAATATACTGGTTGCTGAATCAGGGCTTTACCTTATTGATTTCGATAAAGGGACGCTCAAACAAGGCGAGCGCTGGAAACAAGAAAATTTACACCGCTTAAAAAGATCTGTCGACAAATTATGTGGCGTACACGCTCATACTCTATGGAACTCATTGCTGGCAGGGTATTATTGTTTTCCTAATTCAGCTTAGACTCGTTTTAAAATCAGGAATTTCCTCCTTATCATTTTAGTGGTACTAAGGCTTTCCGTATAAGGGGCTTGCGCGGTGACGATTAAGAACTAATGAATAACAAACGTTAATCTGTCTAAGAGTGTTGTAAAAAATTCGGTGGACCATAATGATAACGCAGCTTGATCATGGATAAACGGAGAAATATCTAATTTCGCTTGAAGAAAATCAGTTTTTTGAATTTTCTCGCGCAATAATTGTATGACGGCGTTATCCGTCAAAGACTTGTGCTCATCCCATGCTTTAGTTTGAATCAGGCGCTGACGTAGATGACTAATATTTAGGGGGATACGCTGCGCGATATACCAGATAAAATCATACCAATCACGTCCTTTTACTCTTGCTTTCCATGGCCGACATAATAATGCATGTATTTTACCTGCAAATAAGTCTGGACGTACGTAGGATTTCACTGAGAATGGAATGGGTTGTAGTAAGGTTTTGACTTCTGTTTCGAACCCACTGGGTGGATCGGTGTCTACTTCCATTTTAATTTTCAGATGATGCATCGCATGTGTCTTCTGAATTAGGGATGCTGGTGCATGAATAGACATGAGTTGAATTTTTGTATTGGCTTTAATAAACGCTGATTCAATAGCAGTATTGGTCTTTTTTTCTTTGGTTTTGACTTCCACCTCAAACCCGAATGCCTGTAATTCATCCGTAATGGCTTGATTATAGGGTTCCAGATTAAAATCACGATTGGGTTTTAGTAATGAGAAATCTAAATCTTCAGAAAACCGATCTAATTGATATAATATCCTCAGCGCGGATCCCCCATAAAATGCGGCATGCTCGTAAAATTTAGCACGCCATAATCCCAACAATGCAATTTCTTGAATAATTTCTTTTAAAGCATTCGTAAAATCTTGCTCTGATCGTAACTGATATTTGCTCAACATAGTTTGTACACTATTATTCATGATGAAGCCTTTATATAGCGCATGATAAATTCTATCACTTGCGTTAAAGTTGAATGTTGATATTGGACAACTAACTGCTGTAGTGATTTAAGATTGAGTTGTCGCAAGATATCCTCATCCAATCGTAAATCCTGAAACAAATAAGCCGCTATATCCTGAGGACTTTGTATAGAAAGCGCTCTATCTTCTAAATATATCAGATCACATAATGCTTTCTCAGGAGACGCCATTAAAAACGATACGCCAGTTACGGTGCTTCTTAGTTCAATCCCTATGGCATAGCGACGATTATTTAAATACCGATAAGTAAACGGACCAACTGGTGTATCAAATTGTTTATTGCGTTTATTTGTGATACAGGTAATGGTAGTGACTCGCTCAGGAATAAGGCCATGAAAAGCCAGCGCATATCGTAAAGAAATCGCTGATGGTCCATAAATTAGATTGGCTAATACCTCCAAAGAATAGGGTTGTTGAGCGATTTGATCACCGAACACATATAAGCCTTTTTTGATACGAATAAGTGATTTGTTTTTTAACCAAGTAGAAATTTTCTCTCGAGGACACGCATAATTGCTCAATGCTGCCGTGATAAATGCATAGTCTATTTCTTCTCGACCTGCTAGTTTATAGAGTTGCTCAATGCGCATATTAATCTCCAGTATGTCTGTTATTTTCCGACATACTGGAGATTAATGCAAGTCACATATTATTCAATAGCGCATTAATCACTTACCTTCGATCCTGCTTAAAATACAGCAAGTTCCCGAAGCTACATAAGCATAAGTTGCGATCTAAAAATCTCCGCTTGCTGACGCGCGCGGCTCGGATTACTCCGTGCTGGAGTAAGTCTATATTTTGTTCATTCTAACGATTCAAATACAGAAACTAATGCGGTGATGGGTACTTGTAAGCACGTTTCAGACAAGTATCTTTTCTCTCCTCCCAGCGTTACCACTATTAATGTTTTGATACTCGGAAACAGCGTTGACAATGCGGCAGGAACAGATGCCGCTTGGACCGACCCCATCCCTAATTTTGCATCAATCGCAAGCCAACGTTCTCTGCCAATTTGCACTAAAAAGTCAATTTCTTCTTGGTCTTTGGTGCGCCATAAAAAAACACGCCAATCTTTTTGAAAGTTGTGAATATATTTTATGATTTCAGCAAAAACTAAGGTTTCAAATAATCCACCCGCCAAAGCAGACTGTATCATGGGCGTTGCCTCGGTCCAACCTTGTAACCGCACTGCTAATCCAGTATCCAAGAAATATAGCTTCGGTGATTTTGTTAAACGTTTGCTTAACTTGGATTCAAAGGGTTGCAATAAACTCAGCAAGCGAGTCCTTTCAAGAACTGCAATCCATTCTTTAACGGTGTTCACACTCACACCACTATCTTTTGCAATGGATTGCATATTCAATAACTGCTCGGTTCTAGCGGCTAACATGCCTAATACTATGGCGAACTCCCGTTGTTTGGTAATCCCTACACTCAAAATAATTTCTTTTTCAATATATTGCTGAATATAATCATTTAAGTAGGGAACAACCCTCACTGGAGAATCATGATATAATTCTGGCCATCCGCCCTGAAATAAAATAGTCTGTACTGAACAGGTAGGACGTGCCGCACAAATTTCATGGACAGACAAAGTCTTTAAATAAAAATAACGTGCACGCCCAACTAAGGTCTCTTTCACATGTTTGTCGAATAAAATTTGATTTGAACCGGTCAAGTAAAATAAAACACGTGGCGCAGGCTGCCCTTTTTGGTGTAATCGTTTTTGCTTCAATTGATCGACATATTGTTTGATAGCTGGAAATAAATTGGGCGCATATTGAATTTCATCAATAATCACAGGTAACGTATATTGTGTCAAAAAAAATGCTGGACCTGTCTCTGCCAAGCGACGCATCAATAAGTCATCTAGCGTCACTTCATCATACACTCCCTGCCCTATATACTGTAATAGCGTGCTTTTACCGCATTGTCGAGGTCCGAGTATAATATGCACAAAAATACCAGTTTCCTGTTGCAACACCGATAACATATCTCGAGGAATCCAAATTTCGTCCATTTTGCAGTGCCACTTCAAATTTTACATATTCGAAGTATCGGTAGGGAATTACCCATAGTCAACACTCACTCCTGAGGAAACGCATCTGATTTTTGTGCAAAAAACACTTCGTATTTGCCTGCTTACCATACTTTATGCACGGTAAGCAGGCGCTCTTACATCAAGATCGTCGCTGGATTCCGCGCGGAAAGCAGGCGATTTGACTTTATGTGTAGCTATTAAATACGTTTCGTTTAACCTTGGTCTAGACCTCATGACATCTACAACGAAGACAGCAACATCCACTGTAAGGTCTCTTGTAGTGAGCTAGTCGCCCAATCACCAATTATCTCTTTTAACTGGCTATTTTCACCTTTCAATATCGGCGTCTCATGCGGACGCACATAAGTCGGGTTTACTTTTACTTCTAGTGAATGCCCCGTTATCTCTGTCGCCATCTCTAATACTTCACGTAAAGAGTGCGCCATATTCGTGCTCACATTTACGGTTCTTCCCACCGGTGCGCACTCTAATAAACGACGATAAATCTCTGCCACCGTCCGCACGTCACCAAATTCACGCCACACTTCAATATTCCCTAACTCAATCGTTTCTGCTTTATTTTTGAAGTGTTGAACTATCTTGGGTATCACAAAATCATTACTTTGACCAACCCCGGTATAATTAAACGGTCGCACCATAAAAATAGGTAAACGATCCATCCATAATTGAGCCATTTGTTCCATCGCTAACTTGCTGACCGCATAGTCACTCTCAGGGTTTAGTAATGATTTTTCGGTTACGATCTCTTGTCCACTTTGATATACCTTCGCACTACTCACCAACAAAACACCACGCAATGCAGGAGCATATTGTGTTAATGCTTCCAACAAATGATAGGTGCCTAAAACATTCACTCGATAAAAATCAATGGGGTTGGGATGCGCAAAAAATGAAACCGCCGCGAGATGAATCACTGATTCCGGTTGAATCTTTGAAATTTCATCTGCAATGGCGGCTCTATCCAAAATATCATGGGATAAGCCGAGCACCTCATGCCCATGCTGCTCTAATTCAGCTTGAACATAGTGTCCAGTGAAACCTCTTAACCCCGTGACTAATATACGCATTCTTGATGTACACTCTTATGAGTCTCGCGTTTAACATCCGCATCCACCATCATCTGACACAATTGCTCGAGACTGGTTTTGGACTGCCACCCTAACTCATTTTTAGCTTTTTCGGCATTACCAATTAATACATCGACTTCTGCAGGACGATAAAATTTTGGGTTTACGCTTACTAAAGTTTTACCCGTTGACAGATCAATCGCATGCTCTTCTTCAGCCAATCCCTCCCAACGCAGCGGAATATTCAACGCGTTAAAGGCCATGCTGACAAAATCTCTGACGGTTTCCGTGCGTCCCGTCGCTAAAACAAACGTATCTGGATCGTTCATTTGCAACATAGACCACATGCCTTCCACATAGTCTTTCGCATACCCCCAATCTCTTTGCGTATCCAGCGTCCCTAATTCCAATATAGATTGTTTGCCTAGGGAGATCCGTGCCGCTGCTTTTGTAATTTTACGTGTCACAAACTCCGCCCCTCGCAAAGGGGACTCATGATTAAATAAAATACCACTCACCGCAAAAATATTGTAAGACTCTCGATAATTAATCGTCATCCAATGCGCGTAAAGCTTTGCTATTCCATAAGGACTTCGCGGATAAAACGGCGTTTTTTCTGTTTGAATACTGTCTTGAACTTTCCCGAACATTTCGGAGGTACTGGCCTGATAAAAACGAATTTTGGGGTTCACCATCCGAATAGCTTCCAGCAAATTTAACGCCCCCACCCCCGTAATTTCTGTGGTGGTAAACGGCTGCTCGAAAGAAGCCTCGACAAAACTTTGCGCCGCAAGGTTATAGACTTCATCCGGTTGATATTTTTCAAGTAAGCGAATAGAGGCGCTCAAATCTGTCAAATCATGTACAACCAAATGCAAATTAGGATGTCCATAAATACCTAACTCTTGAATACGCCAAAAATTCGGAGACGCCGTACGACGATATGCGCCATACACGGTATAGCCTTTTTGTAATAAAAATTGCGCCAAATATGCACCATCTTGACCAGTAATTCCGGTAATCACCGCCGTTTTCAAGAGATTATTTCCTTATTTTCTGTTGTTTGATGACTCGGTAAAAGGGCATCTATCAGTTGTTTTGTACTTTGCTCCCAGGTAAGCCAAGGTATATTATCAGATTTGGGAATGGAGTCCATTTTTTTTAGATTTATCCATTGGGTAATGCTTAGCGCTAACGCTTCCGCTGAGAGACCGCTAAAATAATAGGCATGCTCCCCTGCTATTTCCCGAAAAACCGAAATATCGCGCGCAATAATGGGGAGTCTGTGCCTTGCGGCCTCAATCAAAGGCAAACCAAAGCCTTCGCCCTCTGATGCCATAATCAACCCATCGGATACAGCGTATATCTTTTCCATATATTCATCACTGAGCCCTTCAAGCCAAAACAACCGCGAGCCTAACTCTGGATGACTACGCAACTTTTCAATAAAGACGTCCATCATCCAACCTTGTTTTCCGATAATGGCGAGAATAATGCTATTTTCTTCAGCCCAAATCTTCTCAAAAGCCGCTAACGTTTGTACCTGGCCTTTGCGTGGCTCAATGGTTCCCACCATCAGAAATGTCATATTTGGAGACAATTTTTTTAATACTTGCTCTGCATTTTTTGGCATTCCCATCGTCGGCACAGAGTTTTCAATATCCGCACCTAAATGAAACCACCTCACTTTTAGCGTCGGCAACTTTTCTGGTGCATTTTCTGCAAGCCAAGTAGTAAACTCATCCGCCACTGCCTTAGAAATACATATTACTCCGTCATTTTCAGCCACAATCTGCAGCCAATTTTGATGACGCGTACTTGTACCCTGCGGGAAATAATCTCCTCGCAAAATAGGAAGTAAGTCATAGACTAGAAAATATACCTTAACCCCTGCGTGGCGCAATTTTTGATAAAAATCTTTCTGTCTCAACACTACTTCATGACATAAATCTAAACCAAAAAAAATATCACCTACTTGATATCTCAACCGATTGCTTTTGAGTATCTTTGCATTTAAATTACCTGTAAAACCAGTGGTAAAAGAACGCGCATAACGGTACTTCTTGTTGCTATATATTCTTTTACAAAAATAGACCGGCTCCACACAAAAATCTTCCGGTGGCTGCCGAAGTAATTGTAATAAAATGGCCCTCACTACCCGTTGAACCCCAGTCTTATGGTCTTTTTTTACTAATTCAGAAATATCCACCAATAATTGTTTAGACGTCAATGGGGACGGGGAGGACTTATAAAAACAATGCGTTAATTTTTTGATTATATTCCGAACGTCTCTCATCATTTTATAAGATATTTCATCCCTAATAATATATATTGCACTCCGCATAATATTTTGCTCTAATAAAAACCGCAAGCAATTATTGGCATAATGCGCAGCTGAGCCGCTTATTTATTCACGGATGTTTTTAATGCAACTTATCAATAATCTTTCCCTCAAAATTACTCAGCATCAAGAAAGTATTAAAACCGCCATCGACCGCGTACTCCATAGTGCGTATCTCATTCTCGGCCCTGAATGCAAACGATTCGAACAAGCCTTTGCAGATTATGTAGGCGTTGCGCATTGTGTAGGCGTTGCTAACGGTACAGATGCACTGGAATTAGCATTAAAAGCCCTAGGCATCCAAAGTGGCGATACCGTGGCTACGGTAGCCAACGCTGGGATGTACACAACTTCTGCCTTATTAGCGATTGGCGCAACTCCTTACTTTCTCGAGGTCGACCTGGAGAGCAAAAACACCACCCTTGCAGAAGTGATCCGCGCGGTAAATACCGGTGTTAAAGTGGTGGTGATCACCCACTTATATGGATTAGCCGTATCTGAAATCGCACAAATCGCCGACTACTGCGCACAAAAAGAAATCCCCTTACTTGAAGACTGTGCTCAAGCGCATGGAGCCAGAATACAGAAAAAACATATAGGATCTTTTGGAGACGCCGCCTGTTTCAGCTTCTATCCAACCAAAAATCTCGGGGCCTTAGGCGATGGGGGTGCGGTTGTCTCAAATAAGCCTGAAGTCGCAGAAAAAGTTCGATTATTGCGTCAATATGGCTGGAAAAACAAATACCAAGTGGAACTCTCGGGCGCACGCAATAGCCGCCTCGATGAAATTCAAGCGGCCATTCTCTCTGAGTTTTTGCCTCATCTTGATACCAGCAACGCACGTAGACGAGAGATTGCGCATGCCTATAATGAGAGAATTCAACACCCCCACATTATCACCATGCCAGCTCAAAATCATGAAGAATATGTCGCACACCTTTATGTGATTCGCAGCACTTATCGCAATACGCTGCGGGAACATTTACAGCAACAGAGCATTGCCAGCGATATACACTACCCCATCCCAGATTATCGACAACCTATATTTCATACTCGCTTTTCAGATATTTACCTCCCCAACACCGAAACACTCAGTAATGAAATACTCACGCTCCCTTGTTACCCCGAAATGAATGATTCAGAGGTTGATCACGTTATCTCTGCTATTAATAGTTGGTGTATATGAAATATTCTGTCATTGTGCCCATTTATAAAAATGAAGCGTCTATTCCCGAATTATTACGTACGCTCAAGGATATGAATCAAACATTAAAGGGTCAAATGGAAGCGGTCTTTGTGGTAGATGGCAGCCCGGATAAATCCTATGCTTTACTGCTCGCAGCCTTGAACCAATTAGATTTTTCCGCTCAACTATTAGCGCATTCCAGAAATTTTGGTTCCTTTCCGGCGATACGTACAGGTCTTATCGCCGCAAGAGGCCGCTATTTTGGCGTCATGGCGGCTGATTTACAAGAGCCGCCAGAGCTACTCCTTGCTTTTTTTTAGGCCCTTGCCCAAGAGGAATGTGATGTCGCCATTGGGACCCGCAATAGTCGCCAAGACCCCCTCTTATCCCGTATCAGCGCGCATATTTTTTGGGGAGTATACCGCTGGCTTTTTTACTTTTTTTAAGTGGATGGATAAGCAGAAAAAACTATCTACCAACTCGCTTATCTTGTTCACTTCAGAGCTCACTTATTCTATATATCTTTTTCATAACTGGCTTTATGATCGCATTAAACAAATGAGTATTGCCCATGGATTATTTCATAAAGATATATATGCCTTACTATTATTACTGATCTTATGCGCTATGCTGGTAAAAATTATTGAAAAACCTGGCATTCAATTAGGTCGTCGTCTTTTAAAACACTTACCAATTTCCCAAAAAATTTTTGCTCCGCCTATACAACCAGAAACTATTCCAATAAGCATTGAGCCGTAGAGATAATATCGAATCTCATTGCATATCAAAAAAAAATACGCCAACATACAGTCTCGTTTTTAAAAAATAAAATCAACATGAATACTGTACATCGTAATGGCTTAAATATTCGAGTAGCCTTTATTTCTACCTCACAAAATTCATCACTAAAAGTGGCTCGCTCTCATAAAAAAATAATATCTTTAAAAAAACACCTTAAAAATCTGAAAGACCAACTAACCAAATGTTATACCAAAATTATTTTTAAATATCCTACATCAAAAACCATGATACATCCTGAAAACCACTTATCCATGAAAAAAAATGCCTCCGATAAAATCTGAAGTCATCCTAATTGGTGCTGGTGGACATGCCAAAGTCTGCATTGAATTACTCCAAGCAATGGGGGAACAGGTCGCATATTGTATTGGCACAGCAGACAGCCC
>JAUYSE010000159.1 GCA_030696465.1 Legionellaceae bacterium | reverse complement strand
TTTTGGGCTGGGCGGGAATGAGAGAATCTTTTATTGTCTTTCTGGGTTATTTATATTTGGTGCGACCATGGTCAATATAGAATCGTCAAAACATCGTCATCTACCTAATCTACCTAAATGGCATAAAGCCTTTTGGGTCGTATGGATGGTCGAGTTCTGGGAGCGTTTTGGATATTACGGTGTTTCGGCCATTCTTCCCCTGTATTTTGTGCAATATTTAGGGTACAGCGAGTCTCAAAGTTTTTATGTATTTGGTTCTTTCACCGCTTTTGTGTATGGGTTTGTATGGATAGGTGGATGGCTAGGGGATAACTATTTAGGGCCAGTGCGCACGCTTATCTTAGGTGCTGTGATTTTAACCGGCGCTTATATGGTTTTGGCGTTTGCCAATCGTGAGATGATTTTTTACGCACTCAGTGGAATAGTGGTGGGTAATACTTTATTTAAGGCCAATTCTGGTTCGTTAATTTCTAATTTGTATGCAGAAGGTGATCCCGCGCTAGTGGGTGCGATGACCTTTTATTATGTGGCGGTGAATTTAGGCGCTTTGTGCTCTATGGCATTAACGCCAATGGTGATGGAAAAATATGGGTGGGGTCGTGCCTTTTGTCTGAGTGTCGTGGGTTTGAGTCTCGGTTTAAGTTATTTTATTTTTAAGCGACGTTTGTTTGTATCCGCAACTCAGAACGTCAAAGAGGTACCTGTTTCTCGG
The DNA here is from genome assembly GCA_030696465.1 of Legionellaceae bacterium. Taxonomy (GTDB): domain Bacteria; phylum Pseudomonadota; class Gammaproteobacteria; order Legionellales; family Legionellaceae; genus JAUYSE01. The sequence goes on along the minus strand of JAUYSE010000159.1, from coordinate 2,190 downwards.
CTTGTGCTGGTGAGTGTTGGCAGTTTCTTTGCAATTATGAGCATGGCCCAATTACTATCTTATCCTGCCATGTGTAATTGGGTGGTTTATGTAGTGGTTTCTTGTGGATTTATGTATTTTTTGTACCTGGCCTTTTCATTACAAGGAAGGGCGCGTCATCGGATGATTGTCGCCTTTATTTTGGTGTTACAAGGCGTATTGTTTCATTCTTTATATAATCAAATGCCAACCTCCATTACTTTTTTTGCAGTCCATCATATTCACAATAGTGTGTTGGGCTTTACGATTTCTCCAGCGCAATATCAAGTATTAAACCCTTTGTTTATTGTTTTATTATCGCCTTTATTTGTATATGGATATCGTGTTTTTCCGGCGACGTTTGTAACCCAATTTTGTTTAGGTATTTCATTAGTAGCATGCGCATTTTTTGTTTTAGCCTTACCTCAATGGGTATCTATAGACGGATTAGCGTCTCCTGGCTGGTTATTACTTTCTTATTTTTTTCAATCATCAGGAGAGTTATTGGTGTCTGGTTTAGGGATGGCGATGGTGACTTCGCTATGTCCTCGCGATAAGAGTGGTTTTGTGATAGGCATTTGGTTTCTTTCTACCATGTTGGCGGGTCCGATAGGGGCATGGATAGGTTCTTTAACGACGTCATCCACCGCGACAAGCGCTCTCTCATTGTTGAGCGGTATGCATATATATGGCCAAGTCTTTTTGAAAATAGGGGGCGTGACCGGGGGGATTGCCCTCTTAATGTGGATGATACGACCTTGGTTGAATCAAATGATGGTATCTGTAGACTAATCTAATAGATGGAGTGTGTTTTAGATGACAAAACTTAGTGTTAACGTGAATAAACTCGCGACTTTACGCAATGCACGCGAAAAAAATAATCCTGATGTGTTAAAAATGGTATTAGATATTATTGCCTATGGGGCTCAAGGGATTACCGTGCATCCTCGTCCCGATGGTCGGCATATTCGGAAAGAAGATGTCTATAATATTGCAGAGGCTATTGATGTAGAGTTCAATATTGAGGGTTATCCGGATGAAGATTTTTTACAGCTAATAAAAGAAGTGCGCCCAGCACAATGCACCTTAGTTCCTGACCCACCCCATGTATTAACCTCCAATGCGGGTTGGTTGATTGAAAAAAATGTACGATTTTTACAGGAAACCATTACAGAGTTGCATCAATATGGTGTCCGTACTTCGTTATTTGTTGATCCACATAGTTTGTCTGCAAAAGATATAGAATTATTAAAAGCCACAGGCACCGATAGAGTAGAACTTTATACCGAAGCGTATGCTGATGATTATGGCACAGAGAAACAAATCAGTACGCTGGAACTCTATAAACGTGTGGCAATGGCAGTGAATCAGTTAGGCATTGAACTAAATGCTGGGCATGATCTAAGCTTGTTTAACTTAAGACACTTCATTCGAGAAATACCAAGTATTCAAGAGGTCTCCATTGGCCATGCCTTGATTTGTGACGCCTTATATTTTGGCATGCAAGAAACCGTATCACGATATTTATATTGTTTGCGATCCTCATAATAAAATTGATAGGAATACAGATCGATGCACAATTGTTTTTGTGGTTCTGGGCAAGAATATATCTCTTGCTGTGGACAATATATAGAAACGGAAAAGCAGGCCCCGTATCCGGAGGCGTTAATGCGTTCTCGTTATTCGGCGTATGCACAAGGCAACATAGAGTACATTGCACGGACGATGCGAGGTAAAGCGGCGCAAGGATTTTCTGTAGAGTCGGCACAGTCCTGGACAAACGCCGTGCGTTGGTTATCTTTGCAAGTATTGGATGCGGGGATAGAACCTTCTGGCATGGGCGTTGTGGAGTTTATTGCACAATATATACAAGGTGATAAATTATATTTAATGCATGAACGTAGTCAATTTGAGCATGATCATGGTCGCTGGTATTATGTAGATGGTATTCAGATTCCGGAGGCCGCATCAGGGAAAGAAATTGCTCGAAATCAGCCTTGTCCTTGCAGGAAAGGCAAAAAGTTTAAAAATTGCCATGGAAAAGCGTAAAAGGCAGGGCCACCTCATGAAAAATGGTAACTGCTGGCCGCATCATCTGACGAAGAACCGCTCCATTATTTGTATTATTACATAAAATGAATTCCCGCTTTTTCTAGATTAGAAAGGCGGGTC
>JAUYSE010000057.1 GCA_030696465.1 Legionellaceae bacterium | reverse complement strand
TCCGGCTCCGTGCGAACTTATGGATGGATCCCGGGCATTAAGTCTTGCTAAGGCTCGCGCTGCTCGCCAAGCAAGCCTAAATCCCGGGAAGACACTTGTGGGCGCGTAAGGTGAGTGATGACAGTGCTGCCTATGTTCTAGTATTATTCTCTTTACAATGTGATCAAAATATATATCCAAAAATCTCCTTGCCAAGGGTCATCTTGCTCTGTTAGAATCGTGCTCTTTCGCAAAAAAAATTTCATATAGAGGTGGGTAAATGTCGTTGACGGGCGTACAAAAACAGGAAATAGTTGCAAAGTATCAGCGCAGTGCAAATGATACTGGCACTCCAGAAGTACAAGTGTCGTTGATAACCGGTCGTATTAGTTATTTGACTGATCATTTTAAAGAACACAAGAAAGATTTTCATTCTCGTCGTGGCTTGCAGCACTTAGTGAACAAGCGTCGTAAATTGTTGAAATATCTGAAACGAAAAGACAGCACGCGCTATCAATCACTCATTCAAAGTTTAGGCTTACGAGATTCTTATTAATCGTTAGTACTATGCTCATAGCAAATGCGAAGAGTATAAGTTAATAATGGGCTTTGACCAATGTTTCGTCTAATATCGCCATTACAAATGGCGACTATTTAAATTTGGCCGAAATGCTGGTCCAGGCCTTTTTTTGTTTCTTAAAAAAGGTTATATAAACATGGCAAAAGTAATCGAAGAAGTTCTTTTTGGAGAACATACCCTGCGCTTGGAAACGGGTGAAGTTGCTCGACAAGCAGACGGTGCAGTATTAGTAAGTATGGGTGGCACGCAGGTATTGGTTACCGCCGTGTTTAAGAAACTTTGTCCCAATATGCCTGATTTTTTCCCATTGACAGTCAATTATCAAGAAAAGACTTTCGCGGTTGGCAAAATCCCTGGGGGTTACAACAAACGAGAAGGGCGCCCAAGTGAACATGAAACGTTGGTTTCACGCTTAATTGATAGACCTTTACGTCCTTCTTTCCCTAAAGGCTTCCGCCATGATGTACAAGTGGTCGCAACGGTATTGTCTTTAAATCCAGAAGTATCTGCAGATATTTTGGCGATGATTGGTGCTTCTGCTGCACTCGCAGTCTCCGGCATTCCTTACGCTGCTCCGATTGCAGCAGCGCGCGTGGGCTATGCAGAAGGCATGTATGTTTTAAATCCAAGTGCAAAAGCCTTGGTAAACTCACAATTAGATATGGTCGTCGCGGGTAATGCATCGGCTATTCTAATGGTAGAGTCAGAAGCAAAAGAACTCTCAGAAAGCATTATGCTGGGTGCTGTGTTATTTGGTCATACCATGATGCAGTCAGTGATTCATGCGATTGAAGCCTTGAAAAAATCAGTAGGTAAACCAGCCTTTGTTTGGGAAGCACCAGTTGTAGATGCAGCCTTAACAGAGCAAGTGAAGAACTTATCTACACAAGGTATAACCGACGCTTACACCATTAAAGAAAAAACCGAGCGTTATGCCCGTATAGATGCCGTAAAACAATCGGTTGTTGCAGCCATTCAGGCTGAAAAAGCAGAGTGTGCAGCGTCTGCGATTGAAGCAGAGTTAGAGAAAGTAGAGCGTCAGTTAGTACGTGAACGTATTCTCAACGGAGAAGCGCGTATTGATGGCCGAGATAAATTCACGGTTCGTCCAATTGCGATTCGACCTTCTTTCTTAGAGCGTGCGCATGGTTCAGCCTTATTTACACGTGGCGAAACCCAAGCGATTGTGGCCGCTACTTTAGGAAATGAGCGAGATGCTCAATTACAAGAGACCTTATTAGGCCCTGTAAAAGATCGCTTTATGTTGCATTATAACTTCCCTCCGTACTCTGTTGGCGAAACTGGCATGATGGGCAGCCCTAAACGTCGTGAAATTGGTCATGGCCGTTTGGCACGTCGTAGTTTGATGGCAGTCTTACCGTCACTGACAGATTTTCCTTATGTGTTACGCGTAGTGTCAGAAATTACGGAATCTAACGGTTCTAGCTCTATGGCAACGGTCTGTGGCGCGAGTCTGGCATTAATGGATGCAGGCGTACCAATTAAAGCACCAGTGGCAGGTATTGCCATGGGTCTCATTAAAGACGGCGCACGTTTTGCCGTACTCACCGATATTTTGGGTGATGAAGATCATCTTGGCGATATGGACTTTAAAGTGGCTGGAACTGCTGATGGGGTCACCGCATTGCAGATGGACATCAAAATTGATGGCATCGATAAAGTGATTATGACCGAAGCGCTTGATCAAGCATTAAAAGCCAGAATGCATATTTTAGGGATAATGAACCAAGTATTACCTGCTGCACGTACAGAAATGTCTCCTTATGCACCACGTATTATGTCATTCAGAGTCGCTGAAGATAAAATCCGTAACATTATTGGTAAAGGTGGCGCGACTATTAAAGGTCTTACTGAGAGCACAGGGGTTACCATTGATATTGATGATACCGGCTTAGTGCAATTATTCTCTCCAGATGCCAATGCATTAGAAGAAGCGCAGAAGCAAATTAAAGGCTTGATCGGTGAAGTGGAAGTTGGGCATGAATACACCGGGAAAGTAACCAAAATTGTAGAATATGGCGCATTTGTCAATATTATGCCAGGCCGTGATGGTTTATTGCATATTTCACAAATTTGTAGTGATCGCAATCAAAAAGTAGAGACGCACCTGTCAGAGGGGCAAACACTGACAGTATTGTTGGCGGGTGTCGATAAACTAGGCCGCATGAAGCTTGAGTGGGTAGACAGACCTACTCCATTGGCAAGCGAAACAGCAGCACCTGAAGCCGCAGCAGAAAAAGCACCGGAAGCAGCAGCGCCAGTGCAAGAGACGGTAGCTAAAGAAGAATCGATAACAGAAGATGCCTCTTCGGAAGAATAATACTCAAGTTTTGTTCTTGTTGCTCCGATAATACTCATAATAGAGATATTCGGAGCATCAATTATGGATATTACCTTTCAAGGCGAACAAGACGTCGATGAACTGACAAAAAACTTAATGGCAGTTTTACATCTCTTTCAAGAACGTTACCATGTTGGACATTTTCGAGAAGTCCATTTATTGGTCACCTTAGTAAGTGATGGCGGAGAAGACGTGGAATTGGTAGATACCGAAACCAATGCTGTGTATCGTCGTTTTGAGGTGCGTAAAGAGACGGAGATGTCTTCAACGCCAGCTCCTGCAAAGTCTAAGCAACATCGAGGGCATTTGCATTTGGTGGTCGATAATACGCATTTTCCTGAAATATAGATCGCATTTATATAGAACTTCTAGACATTAAAACCGCAGATCTATCCGAGCTATGTTAAGTTCTTTAAAGTACGTGCAATACAACACACATCTACTCGAGCAACACCAGCCTGTTTTAGCTGGCTGGCAAGTTCTTCTAGAGTTTGACCGCTGGTCAGTACATCATCTAAAAGCAGTACATGTTGATAAGGTATTTGTTTTTTTAGGACAAATGCCTTTTGTAGATTTTTGCGGCGATCTTGTAATGAGAGTTGCGCCTGCGTTTGCGTATCTCGAATGCGGGCACAAAGAGAAATATCGTAGGGAATCTTCAAGGCGCGAGAGACTACTTTACTGAGAAGAACGGTTTGATTAAAGCCTCGTCCTTGTATGCGCTTTGGGTGCAAGGGGATGGGGATAATTACCTCTGCGCTTTGAGGGAGCTTCGCCTCTAATAATAATTGCCCCAAAAGATTTTTGAGATAAAATGCTGCTTGATATTTAAAGGCATGAATGAGCCCACGTAAGGGTTCGGCGTAAATATATGCCACATATGCTTGATCAAAAGAGGGTTTTTGTTGACTACATGCGCCGCAGATAGGAAAATCAGCATTCGGCAGTGGTTCGGCACAATGAATACAACAAGCTATGAGTCGAGGAAGTAGGGCATAGCAGGTATCACAGATAGGGTACGTGTCGTGATGATAATGGGCGCAGAGCAAACAGATTCGAGGAATCCATTGCCAGTGACGCGCGAATTTTCCTGAGCGCATAGACTTGTTTTCGTGCATTTTCGTGAAGCATATCATGAACACAATAGAAAAAATTAGCAAGGCATTTAATACTGCGGCGGCTACGTATGAAAAAACGGCCGTACTCCAACAAGAGGTCGGCTCGCGATTACGCGAGCGCTTACATTTGTTTAAACAACAACCGGAGTCTATTCTCGACTTAGGTTGTGGTACGGGCTTAGTTTTGACAAGCTTACGTCAACAGTTTCCCAAAGCACATATCGTTGGACTTGACCGCTCAATAGGTATGCTAGAAATGGTGCAAAAAAAGCACCGTTGGTGGTCTAAGCAGCCTTTGGTCCAAGCAGATATGGAGCGCTTACCCTTTGCAGATAAAAGTTTTCAACTCATTTTTGCAAATCAGGTCGTCCATTGGACTTCCGATTGGACTCTTTTGTGGAAAGAGTTATATCGAGTTTTGGCACCAGAGGGTTGTGTCTTGTTTTCGACTTTAGGTCCAGATACTTTTCGGGAGTTACGCCAGGCTTGGTCGACGATTGATCATTATGCCCATACCAATACTTTCTTAGATATGCATGATATTGGTGATCATTTAGTGCGTGCAGGGTTTTCTGATCCGGTGATGGATATGGAGTATGTGAGCTTGCGCTATCCTTCCGTACTTGCTTTATTGAAGTCGCTAAAATCGCAAGGCGTATCTTTAACCCATCCAGAGAGACGTCCTGGATTGATGGGAAAAAGCGTACTACAACAGTTGGCAGAAGCGTATCCCGTTATTGAGGTGGGGAAATACCCATTGTGCTATGAAGTGATTTATGGTCACGCTTGGAAGCGAGCACCAGTCGCCGCGCCTACAGTACAAGAGACGTTTATTTCGATAGATCAGATCGGTAGATAGGGGTAAAAGTTAGGAACCGAGCCGTGACCGTGAGGGAGCGGAGCA
>JAUYSE010000044.1 GCA_030696465.1 Legionellaceae bacterium | reverse complement strand
GATAATAAATAAATATAAATATCTTCTTTTAGAGGTGTGTCGGCTTTTGCTGTTTTGCCTATGTCGGCTTTTTGCGGCTCACTCGATAAATCTTCATTTATTTCAATAGGTTGTAAAAGTGGTTCCAGGACGGCTTGCTGTGACGGCTTTGTGACGGCTTTATTTTGGACGGAGAAACCCCTTGGAGCTAATGTGCATTTTAAAATTAATTTAAGGTTCTCGGACTGTAAGATTATTAACCCTGCGCGTTCTAATCCAGATAAAGCACGTCGAACTTGTGCACGAGAGCAATGCTCACCTTTAATGCCTTGATGCGGCTCAACATGCAGCTGTTCAGCAATGGATTGATAACTGATCCCGCGTTTTATACCGACGATTCCTGTGCTGGTGTCCATATAAGGCCGTATCCCTCTAAGGTAGACAAGCTGCTGAAGGTGAGACAATCCATACAAAGCAGCAAGCTCGTCATCGTTAATTATCAAATCCATGAAATCCTCATTTATCCATATACTGAGTTATTCAGATGATTCTTTAAGAAGTGAACCATCGTTATTTTTCTTTTGTTATGTTATATTTAAATAAATAACAATTTTAATTATATATTATTGTGATAATATTATCACGAAAAGTAATTTTGTCAATAGTGTGTCAACTATTTCAAATAGGAAATTAAATGCGATATGAATAATATTAAAAAATTGATTGGACAGCGGATTCACGTTGAAAGAAAGGCTAAGGGACTTACTCAAGCAAAACTTGCGGAGCTTGCTGGTGGGCTTAAGCAACCCAGAATTAATAATTGGGAGCAGGGGATTCGAACGCCTGGTCCTGAAGAAATTAAACTATTGGCTACAGTACTTGAGGTTTCTCCTGCATTTTTGATGTGCCTCACTGACCGTAAGCAACCACATCCCTTGGATAAGAATTATGTTGGAGCATTAATACCGTTGCTGCATGCCGAGCAGCTTCACGAACCAGGATATTGGACTAAAGCCATCAAGGCGGGGGAGTATGATGGTGAGGTAATATTTATTCCGATTACTATCGAACTCGCTAAAATTGTTGGTGAAAATGCGTTTGCGTTGAAAATGGAAGATGAAAGCATGGATCCTGAGTTAAGGCCAGATGATGTTCTCATCGTTAATCCGGATGCGATACCAAAACCAGGCAATTTTGTTGTGGTAAAGAGTGATGACACTCCTGAGGTGATTATTCGTCGTTATAAGCAAATATCTATTTCTAAATCTATCCAGCAGTTTGAGTTACTAGCGACTAATAAAAATTGGCCAAATATTAAAAGTCATGAGCTCACTGGCTGTAAAATTTTAGGAACGGTTTTTAATTTAAGTAGGCAAATGGTAGTATGAGAGCTCAGATATTGAGTTTTGATGTACAACCAGAGTTTGAACTGTTGGTTGCAAAAAAGCATTATAAAAAGACCATTATTACAACGTGTCACAACTTGTCACAAAGTGGTTTTTATGCAATGCATTGATATATATAAGCATTTTTACATAAAAGGCCGATAGAACTACGTTTTATTGCTACGAGTCACAATTTGTCACAAGTGATATCATCCACTCAGTAGATAGTTAGGATAAAAATGCCCAAAATAAGTAGAGACGAGCTTATAAAAAAACTTTCCATAGGAAAACTTCAGTGTAGCAAATACCCAAAACCATTTGCAGAACCGAGGCACTGAAAATCAGGCAGTATTAGAAATTGATTGATGATAAACTATTTTTAATTTGGGTAACGAAGCAGTGATGGAAGGTTGTTCCTTATGAAAGAACGGGATATTGCATTAGTTGATGAGCTGCGTTCTCAGTTTTCTGAAAACAGCTTGTTGGAATTCAAGAAGAATAATTCTGATCCCAAGCTGATAGGAAAGCTTTGCTCTGCCTTAGCAAATGCAGCACGTGTTGCACAAAAAGAATTTGCTCATGTTTTGTGGGGTATTGATGATGGTACTCGTAATGTAGTAGGAACAACGTTCGATCCTGATGTACAACTGGTTGGTAACACAGTCTTTCAATTATGGTTAGCACAGCATTTGAGCCCGGATCCAGGTGTTACATTCAGGAAAATCAGTCATACAAACGGCAGAGTAGTTCTTATGGAAATTCCTGCTGCTACCATTGCGCCAGTTGCCTATGATGGTATTGCGTATATTCGGATTGGTAGTGCAACTCCAAAGCTTCACGATCATCCTGCACTTTTTCAACGATTAATTGGCAATATGCGCCCTTATACTTGGGAGAAAGGTATTTCTCTGCCTTATATTTCTGAAAATCAGGTTTTGGAATTACTGGACTATCCAACCTATTTTAAATTAACGCGACAGCATTTACCCGATAACAGAAGAGGCATTTTTGAAAAATTAGAAGCAGATGCATTAATTACCAAAGATGTGGGTAATCATTGGAATATTACTAATCTCGGTGCAATTTTGTTTGCAAATGATTTAAATAATTTTGATTCAGCCTTGGCCCGAAAAGCGGTGCGATTCATTTCTTATGATGGAAATAATCGTGCCGCAGTAGTGACACATCGATATGATATGAATAAAGGTTATGCTTCTGGTTTTGAAGAATTGGTTTTGTTTATTAATAATTTATTGCCTAAAAATGAGCATATTGGTTTAGTCTATCGTGAATCAAAGCCCCTCTATCCAGAAATAGCGATCCATGAGTTAATTGCTAATGCTCTTATCCATCAAGATATGACTATCAGAGGCGCTGGTCCTCAAGTGGAGCTGTTTACTGACCGATTGGAAATTACAAATCCAGGGGAGTCTTTAGTTCAAACAGAAAGAATGATTGATTTACCACCCCGATCACGCAATGAAGCACTTGCAGCATTGATGCGCCGCATGAATTTGTGTGAAGAGCAAGGCAGCGGATTGGATAAAGTCATTATGAGCGTAGAGCTTTTTCAATTGCCACCGCCAAAATTTCAGGCAGTAAAATCGAGTATGCAAGCCATGTTATATGCTCCCAGATCCTTTGCCAATATGACCATTGATGAGCGTATTCGAGCTTGCTACCAGCATGCTGTAATAAAATATTTAAGTGGTGAACGCATGAAAAATTCTACGCTTTGTGAACGTTTTGGAATTGACCCTGTAAACGCCTCACAAGCAACCAAAGTTATTAATGCAGCGATAAAATCTCATCTTATACAGGCAGCGGATCCTGAGCATCCAAGAGCTGGATATGTTCCGACGTGGGTATAGAATATTTCTTGACTGGGTTTTGACTTGGAGGGTGTATTTGTACTGCAAAAACAATAAATCAATTAAAAATCAGTGCATTACGTTGCTTCTGTTTCTTGACTGGGTTTTGACTCATTTGATTTTTAGTTGATGCAAATGAAATTGTCGTACTGCCGGTGAGACAATTTCCTGCCTAGGCATAGAGAGTATTTCTTGACTGGGTTTTGACTTTGAAGGTGTTTTTTTATTCTAAAAATAATAAATAAATTAAAAATCAATGGGTTACGTGATCTCTGTTTCTTGACTGGGTTTTGACTCATTCGATGTTCGGCAAGCTCGGAGATTTTAATGAAATTTGTTTGACTGTTGTTTGATTAGCAGTTTGATATAGAAGGGTTCTGTTTGAAAATTTGTTTTTTTTCATGGAGTTGTGTATTTCAAATTGCTTGACTGGTATTTGATTGTAGTTAAATAGCTTTGTAACTTTATAAGATTGATTAGATATGTTTGAATTTTTAAAAATTGTATTGGGTGGGTTGGTTGCGGCGATGCTATCTCCTTATTTTTCATATTTTTTATCTATAAAAAAAACCAAAAGAGAAGTAACACTGAAATATCTTGAAGAGGCTTATGAGTTAACCAAACGATTTGATAATCATATTGCTCAAATACCTGCATTTACAATGTTTTCGATTGCTTTTATTGAACGCAAAATGAACAAAAATGATTTTCCTAAATTTGTTGAATCTCCCGTAAGCAGGCTTGTATCAATATTGGATTATCACTTGGCTGCTTCTCCTGACTTGATTAAACGTATAGAAAATTTGAATATTGAAGGGCTTGCAACATCTCGTCCAATTGCGGAATCAATTAATGAACCAGGTAAGAAAAGTCAGTTGTTTACTAATGCAGTTTCACTTGCGCTCGACGTTGCAGAAAAAGGGCCTGTTCTTTCATCAGAAATTATTCATTGGATCAAGGAAGAAAAACGCCAAATTGAATCTGAGCTAACACCATTTCAGTGGAGGTATTGGGAAATGATGCTTGTTAATATTGGGGGAAAGTGTAGAAATTTGTATTCTAATTTTAAAAATATCCGTACTAAAAATGTCGGATAATAAAACTGGAGATGTTTTGAGGGTATTACAAGTTTTATGCCGCTTATGGAACTAAAAATCCGTGCTCTAAATTAGCGGCACCATATCGGCACCATCTGTAGACAATTCCAGATCATGAGAGACAACTTAAAGCATTTTAGATAAATAGCGATAACCCAGAGTGGGAGTGGTTTTCCATGGTCTTTGGTAGCATTTCATGAAAAGCTTAAACTCTAGGGAAGCGGGTTCGATTCCCGCCGC
>JAUYSE010000067.1 GCA_030696465.1 Legionellaceae bacterium | reverse complement strand
CGGTCGCGGCTCGGATAGATCGTGCTAATTCCACTCATAGTCTGTATTTGTAAAATTGACATACAGTGTACGTGATAGTTTTTATTTTTTTAACGCAAGTGCCTGTTCATACACGAAATTCTTGTTTAATCCACTGATTTTACTGATGTTTGCTGCGGCATCTTTCATAGAATAGACCGGTAAAAACAGCGCTAATAATTGTTGTAGACTAACAGAGATCATCTCTTGATGACTGCTTTCAGAAGCAACGCCCGGTAAGAGCAATACAAATTCCCCTTTGAGTCTTTGGCTGTCTTTTTCAAACCAAGCAAGCAATGTTGCTGCGTTTCCATATTCAAAGTGCTCAAAGGTTTTGGTTAATTCTTTGGCGAGGCTAAAGCAATAGCTATCGCCGTATACTTTTGCAATATCTTGAATACAGGCGATAATGCGATGTGGCGCCTCGTACAGAATGCTGGTATGTGTTTGCAACTTTAGCGACTCTAATACTTGTATGCGTGCCGTTGTTTTGTGAGGCAAAAAGCCTGCAAAATAGAAGTGATCACAGGGAACTCCCGCCGCAGAGAGGGCCGTAATAGCTGCACAAGCGCCAGGAATAGGGGTGACCGGTAATTGTTGGAGCCGGGCTTCTTTGATAAGCGGAAACCCCGGATCTGAAATCAGCGGGGTTCCGGCATCACTGATGAGGGCGATACTGTTGCCTTTACGTAAATAATCTATCCAATGATCGGTACTTTGATGCTCATTATGCAAATGTAGGGTGCGTACCGGGGTCTCAATTTGGTAGTGTTGTAACAGTCTTGCGGCATGCCGCGTATCTTCTGCCAGAATAAGTTGCACTTTTTGCAGCGTTTCTATTGCACGGAAGGTAATGTCCCCAAGATTTCCAATAGGGGTGGCCACCACGTATAAAGTGCCTACGTGTGTATCTTGTAGCGGGATGTGTTGGAATTTCATTGCGGGTTTTTCACTCATCGTATATCCTACATTGTCTTTTACATTCGAGAATTATGATGCTCTATCGAATCCAGTGGCACCTTATAACCGCGGTCATCGCGCTATTATTTTTAACGCAATGCACGAAAGTGGTCGGTGATCATGTTAACAACGCGCAACCAAGCGCGACCCCCTATAGTATGTCAGCGGATGCCTATCTCGCAATGGCACAACGTCAATCAGGCGCACAGAAAAACAGTTTATTGTTAATGGCGGCCGGTCGGTATATTTATGAGGGGCGTTGGCAACCCGGAAACTCGGTGTTGGAAATGTTAGGTCAATTGACACCAGAGCAGTGGGACGAAGCGCAAATCTTACGCGCGAAAATAGCGAATCTGCAAGGACATCCGGATAGCAGTTTATCTTTATTATCGCAGGTGCATAACGCCAAGCAATTGTCCCCTTTTTTCCAAGAACAATATCATCTGTTATTGGCACAAACCTATGAAACAAAACGGCAATGGTTACAAGCGATTAACCAACGTATAGCCTTAGATGAGTTGCTTTCAACAGACGCCCGTACCATGAATATGCGTATGTTGTGGTTAGATCTCATGAAGCAACCGTCTTCTGAGTTACAGACGCAAGCGTTAGAGTTACATAGTGGTTCTATTTTAGAGGGTTGGTTACGCTTAGCGATGATCCCACAATTACAGGGCTCCGATGAGCGATCACTGCTTTCTCGTTTACAGCAGTGGTTAGATCGCTATCCACATCATCCGGCTGCACGTTGGTTTCCACATCCGGTCTCACAGTTATCTTCTGTCTTATATGAGCCATTTAAGCGTATTGCTTTATTATTACCCTTGCAAGGTGCTTTAAGTGGGCCTTCAGAAGCAATACGAGACGGCTTTATGGCGGCAGAGGCCGCAAGCACCGGTATTCATGCGGAAGTACGGGTGTATGACACCTCGGCAAAAAATCCGGCACAGGTATATCAGCAAGCGATACAAGATAATGCAGATGTCGTGGTGGGGCCCTTAAGCAAAGAAGAAGTTGCTGCGGTGATGCGCGTAGGGCATCCTATTCCGACTTTATTTTTAAATGACATGGGCGCTTCACGTGACTCCAATACTTTTCAGTTAAGCTTATCGCCAAGCTATGAGGCCAGCGAAGTAGCGGTGCAAGCCCATAAAGATGGCTTGCAGCATGCTTTGATTATTGCGCCGTCGAATAATTGGGGGAATGAAGTCGTCCAGGCTTTTGTGCAGAGATGGACCCGTTTGGGTGGGGCTGTCACAGAAGATTTTCGCTATCGTCCGGACGAAAACCTCAGTGTTGGTTTACGGCAGGCTTTGCATTTTTCAGAGGGTAGCCAGAATAAAAATAACAGCTCGAGACGTCAAGATTTTGATATGGTATTTTTGCTGGCGTATCCGTCAAAGGCGAGAGAAATTATGCCGTTGTTACGCTATTATTACGCAGGAAATGTTCCCGTATATGGGACATCTACCGTCTATTCTGGCAGCGTCGACGCCCGAAAAGACAAAGATTTAGATGGTTTACGGTTTTGTGATATACCCTTTGTGTTTGCGGCAGATGTTGGCCAGAAGTCTTGGCCAGAAGCGTACAATAGTTATAATCGATTGTATGCATTGGGTTTAGAAAGCTATCTGCTCACTCAGAACATAAATACCTTACTTATATTCCCTGCCCTGGTACTACACGATAAAACAGGCGTAGTCTATTTAACCCCCAATCATAAAGTAGAGCGTGTTTTAGTGTGGGCTAAATTTGAGCAAGGAGTGCCCCACGTATTAGGTGCATTATGAAAACAGTATCTCAAGTACGTGGCCAGCATGCAGAAGACGAGGCTTGTCGGTATTTAGAGCAACACGGATTAAAATGTGTAGGTCGAAATTATCATTGTCGTATGGGTGAAATAGATTTGATTATGCAAGATAGTAAGACGCTGGTATTTGTAGAGGTACGCGCACGATCCTCTAGCTACTTTGGTCGAGCGGAAGAAACAATAACCTATACGAAGCAGCGTAAAATCATACAAACTGCAATGATGTATCTCACAGAAAAAGGCTTAGTAAATCGTTGTTTAACGCGTTTTGATGTATTGTGTATTCAAGGACAAGCGCGGGAAATTTCTTGGGTGAAAAATGCTTTTGAGGCAGATGGATATGGTTTTGATGGATGAGCGTATTCGACAAGTTTTTACGCACAGTATAGAGTCACAAATTGCTTTGGTAGATTTGCTGGCCCCGCAGATGGAGCAGGCGGCTGCGCGTCTTGTGCAGTGTTTGTTAGCGGATGGAAAAATACTATTATGCGGAAATGGGCGCTCTGCTGCGAATGTGGCACATTTCTCAGCAGCATTGTTAAATGCGTCCGAAAGTGAACGGCCGCCTTTACCGGTAATTGCTTTGGGTGCAGAGGTGGCGGCATTGACCTCCACTTCAGCAGAATCACATCATGATCATATTTTTGCGCGTCAGATCCAGGCGATAGGTCAATCGAATGATGTGTTGCTTATGTTTTCTACCTCAGGAAATGCGAATAGCTTATTAATTGCTTTACAAGCGGCGCATGATAAAGGGCTCGATACTATCATTTTAAATGGTCGGGATGGTGGTTTATTGGCAAGTCATGCAGGACCTGAGGACATTGAGATTCGGGTTCCAGCGGCACGTACCTGTCGTATTTATGAAACCCATTTGTTAATTATTCATTGTTTTTGTGAGTTGATTGATATGGCATTATTTGGTGTAGGAATGAGTGAGGAGTCATGATGAAAATACATAAAATGGCAGTACTACTATTATTGTTAACGCTCACAGGATGTGTTGCTGCGGTGGTAGCAGGTGCAGCGGGTGTTATGGTCTATGATAAACGGAGTTTTCGCGTTCTGGAAAGAGATACGCGTATTTTCCACAATGTGCGGACCGCAATTGTTACGGATCCTTTATTTCGATATTCGCACATTTCTGTGACGAGTTTTAATCGTGCGGTTTTACTCGTAGGACAAACCTCTACCGATTCTCTGCGAGTATTGGCGGGTCGAATTGCGCAAAAAACACCACAAGTTTCGCGAGTATATAATCAACTAACCGTCGAGCCATCCATTTCATTGAGTGTACGTGCGGAAGATAGCTGGATTACGAGTCAAGTACGTAGTTTTATGTTGACGCAGAAAGGTTTAGAGTCAGGCTCTATTCGAGTGGTTACCGAAAATAAAGTGGTCTATCTGATGGGCTTAGTTTCCCATGAGCAAGCAAATCTTGCTGCGGATGTGGCGCGACGCGTGTCAGGGGTACGACGTGTCATTAAAGTATTTCAATATTCTTGAAGTGAGTATTAGGGCAAACGCTCTTATGAATGAAATTAGCACGATCTATCCGAGCCGCGACCATGAGGGAACGGAGAAGTTATCACTCACAATGCTCCGCTCCCTCATGGTCTCGGCTCGGATTTAACCTCTATGCATAGTGAAAACGCCTAAGCGAGGCAAAAAATGAAGCAAAGTCGAGTGTGTCTTTTAGTGATGAGTGCTGCGATGCTCTCTGCATGCATTGGCAATATATGGTCGGGGGCTTCTTTAGTGTATGACCGACATAATGTCTATGCAAAAGTAAATGATTATCAATTAGCTTCTAATGCGCGTAATGCACTTTCTTCAGATCCACAATTAAAACCCTATATTCATGACATAGATATTACCGTATTCCATGGGGATGTTTTGTTGGCGGGGGTAATTCCTAATGCAACATTGCATGAGTTGGCATCGCGCCGCGTATTACAGTCTTTGTGGAAATATAGACGCTATTTTGACGAGCTACGTGTTGGCCCTCATGAAGTGTATGCGTGGGAAGATCACTGGGTTACTTTACAAATTAGAGGCGAAATTTTTTCAGATGATGGCTTTGATCCCAATAGTGTAAAAATAACGACGGTCAATGGAACGGTATTTTTAATGGGGGATATGCCACGTGCAGATGCTGCAAGTCTGATAGACATTGTGCGCCAGATAGAAGGGGTACAACACGTGGTGAATTTATTACGTTATGTGCATGCGGTAGATGCGGATAAAGACACGAAACGTGAATAACCACGCTCATTTTATGCACCCACAACGATATCTCCAAGATTTTTTAATTGCCTTTTTACTGGGTTTCTGATTAAAAAATTAGGTCATCCCGAGCCAGTTTGAATTAAGTTAAATTAACGCGATGTTCGACTTTTCACGACCTGAATTGAACTAAATTTGAAAGACACAGCATTTTATTGTAATTTTCGGTTCGCCAAGAACAGAA
>JAUYSE010000178.1 GCA_030696465.1 Legionellaceae bacterium | reverse complement strand
GAATAAAGGGCTTTCGTAAACACGCATAAAGTCATCCTGACGCTCTCACTGCGCGTCCCTGCGCAGTGAAGGTTTACGAAAGCCCTTTATTCAATAAGCCTTGTTGGCAAAGTTTTGGGGTTGGGCGGGAATGGCTGATTTCTCTCTACCATTGTTTCTTTATTTACCCAAGTAGTGCAAAATATGCGACAATTATCATTGTAACTCAGCTTACGTACCCACAGCTGTGGGTGTGTAACATGAGTTTGTAAGATAAGCGGGCATCAGTTTAAATGTACGTAGAAGACTCGAGGAATTACTTCTGGTTTTCCTTCAATTCAATTACCATTACGCTAATAGGGTGCCGTGTGATATTTTCATCCATATGTAATTCATTAGGAATATCTTTAGTGAGGTAGTAGGCTTTATTTTTTTCAAGTTTCATATAATGCGTTTTGCCTTTATCATTGGTTATTTTTAATACCCCGTCGCTGAGTGCTACCATGACTCGGTTATACTCATGACGATGCATCGCTAAACGTTGCTTGGAATTTGGGTAAATGACGGTTTTCCAAACGGCAACTTGCGCATTAGAGAATTCGGCAATGCGTTTCGTAGTGTGTGCGTATGCCATATTCATAGGAATGAGTATTAGTAAGAACAAGGTTGCAAAATATTTTTTCATGGTCTTCTATTTTTAATATTTTAAGGGTCATTCTATGCCAGAAATAACCAAACAACAATGGGAGCAACGCTACCCTCGATTACATAGCCTCATAGTGAGTTTATCTTATCATCCTTGTCCCGAGAAAATATGGTGGGAAAATCCGGCATTGTCTGATTTTTTTAACACGGAGTCTCCTAGCATTGAGCAAGCCAATAATGTGTTGATAAGTTATGAGCCATCTTATGGGATGAGTCGACCTAAATTTCTCACGATATATTATCCTTTATCATTGGCGATTGAGCTTAATCAAAAAACTCATTTTGAGGAATTATGGCGAAGAATGCTTAGGCAAATAGATCATGAAATGCCAAGTCGATTGATAGAGATGCAAGTGATTCCTGATGCTCTTGCTTGCGCACAGGAAGTGAAAAATCATGGTGGGGACACTTATTTTTATGATTTTTTATGTGCGCGCAATATTCTTGTACCACAGAAGTTCGGAGTTCCTCAGGAAACGGGAAATTTACCCTCATGTACGTCTATTCCCTCGCCCGATTTTATAGATTTACTCGACGAAAGTAAGTGTGAGTTAGATATTCACTTTTGGGTACAGCCTCAACAAGCTAAGTTACTGGATTTTTTTGATGATGAGCAACCGACACTGGAGGGGATGCTTCAATTACAACCAACATATGAGCATTATTCGATAGAATTTATGGGGACGTGCACTGAATATACGCGTGTTTCTCCGCTCGAAATTGCTATAATGCTTGATAAGCAAAACCATTTTAGCTGCTTATTAGCTTATCTTATGCAACAATACTCTGCTGAGCCTATTAATCGAGAAAAACAGTTAGAGTGTGTGCGTATTTATAATGCGGCCGTCGAGCGCGCAACAAAATCGGCAGAACCGGGGTATAGTGAGTTATTATCAAAAATATCGTCTAGTTTTACATTTCAGTCGGCCAGGCAAGAGGGGCCCGGATATAGCGCTGCATCTTGTTCGGCAGCATTTTATTATATACCCCAAAGCGCACGCTCTTCTGCAGTAGCAACGTTAGATTTAGATCAAGATGTGCCTCTACCAAATTTGGGCAACACAGTTGCGATATAAATAGCGTTTTCGGTAGGGCTTACATAATGAAAAAAACACTGATCATCACGGGTGCGAGCAAAGGCATTGGCCATGCGACCGCCCATCTTTTTCAGGCGAAGGGTTGGCAAATTATCAATATTTCACGTAGCGATAGTGATATCCCAGGCATTATTAATATAAATGTTGATTTATCTGTCACTAACTTTGAAAGCAGCTTAAGCTTAGCCTTAGAAAAGCATTTAGAGCATGGAATTCAGCAACCTATTTGTTTAGTGCACAATGCTGCGTATCATGTAAATGATAGCATTGCGCAGCAAGACCCCCATGAACTCACAAATGCCTTGAGTGTTGCACTGATATCGCCAGCGATTTTAAATCAATATCTTATTCCACGGATGATGGCAGGTTCGAGCATTATTTATATGGGTTCTACGTTGGCTGAAAAAGCCGTTCCGAATGCGGCAAGCTATGTGATTGCAAAACATGCCACAGTCGGCATGATGCGTGCTACTTGCCAGGATTTAGCAACATCCAATATTCATACTTGCTGTGTTTGTCCAGGGTTTACGAATACTGAAATGTTACAACATCATTTAGGGGATAAACCAGAGCTCATGGATCTTGTCAAAAAAAGAGTAGGTGCTGAGCGGCTGATAGAGCCTGCAGAGATTGCCGAAATTATTTACTTTGTTGCAGGGCATCCCACGATAAATGGTTCAGTTCTGCATGCGAATTTAGGGCAGCTCGAGACTTAGCTGCCCATCGTTTACGACTTTTTGCCTTTACGTGCAGGGTCCAGCGCCAACACTTTATAATGTCCGAAGTGTTTTTCTACCCCAGAGATATCCACATAGCAAACATTGGGGATGGCTTTACCTAGTCGAATGACACCATGATCATTGACCATACAGGCCATCAGTGGTCTCATTGCTTTTGCTGGTTTAAAATCAGGATTCAACTGCAGCGTTAAAGCGTGCGGAATATATTCTAGAGCGAGCGCTAATCCCTTATTTTTTTTGCTGGTCCAGATGAGCTTGTTGTCTGCGTGACTGAGTAACACAAAGGTATCTTCTTGAATGGCCGTACCCGCATAGGTAATGGTACAGCGATTCTGTTGATATACGCCAATTTCAAGTCCTTGTTTATATACAGTGCGACAAAGCGAGAGTGGTTTGTCCTGCGTTTTTACTTGATAGGTATTTTTATTAAAGTGAGGCTCCCAGCGAATCCCTTCTTTTGCCAGTGCGCCATCCATTTTTTGTCGTTGTTGATTAAAATACTCGATGGTTTTTTGCGAAGGTGCGGGCTGCAATTCACTACTGGTGGCAAATGGAGACAATGATATTGTTTCTAGGGGTGAGACAGGCGTTGAGCTTAGATGACCCAAGGGCATAATAGGATTGTTGATAACAAGCAGTATCACAATGAAACAGAGCGCGAGATAGATATTAGATTGCAAGAGGCAAGTTCTGTCTTTGGGGGGCGATAAAAATGCTGTCCAAGCATAGACAGAGCAATACAATAGCGAGAATATAACCAATACCATAGCATTTAAATTTAAGGGGATATAATAAAACATTTGATACGTCATGAAGCTCGCTAAAATAAAGAGAGCAACACGATATATTTTGAAAAAATAGTGCATGATTTTCGAGTAGTCGCATGCTACCTCACCATCTTGGAAAGAGGCATTAAAGAATAGTATGCCAAGTATAACAAAGCTGCATAAAGTACTTAAAGATTTGAGCACTGGAAAGGGGAGGTTTGTGTGGGCCAGAGAAGTATAAGACAGTGTGGTTATGACATGATGTGCAACAAAAAGAATGCAATATAAGATGCTCACTAAGGCAAGGAGAGGGAACAAATAATACATGATGCGTAATAATAAGAATCGCATGCTATTAATAATGTGTATATTTTGATGTGCGATGCCTAAACCGATAAAAAGTAGGGTGATATTACCAATAAACCATACATCCATATTCATATAAAGGTTGTAGATAGTGTCACTGCCAAGCGCCTGAAAACTAAGCGCAGATAAAAAAATTAAACCTTTTGCCAACGTTGCAAAAATAGCAGCAGTGATGAGCAACGGTAGGGTATTCCAGACGGCAGAAAATAAGCTAGGGTAGCTCACTGGCCATCGATTATCTACGTGATACGCATAGTGAAAAGAATGGGCCATGTACATCATGAGAGGGAATGCGCATACAAATGTAGCAGCACCACTATCATGGTAAATTTGGCCCCCAATAAAGGGCAAGGTCATAATGAGCGCAGTGACGAGGCTGGTTATCATGAGACGTACTGCTTGTAATCCATTGTAGGCTAAGGCATATAACCAGCAGAATAGCGTAACAAAAATATAAGGAGACGTGGGCTCAAAGAGTTTGTCTTGTATCATATGATTTAAAACAAATCCTAAAAAAAGCCCCAGAAGACAAAATAGAGCGATTCCTTTATGCGCATTAACTGGTTGATTGGTCATGATTTTTTGGGGGTAGGATGCTTATATTTTCAGTATATCGAGGTTCTGAAGAAATAAGCAATCATAATGTTATCTTTACCCCTCAATCGTTATTGATCTAAAATAGGTTTTACAATTTATTTTGGAATCTAAATGCCAGATTTAATGCCATTGCAAACAATACTAACCGCAGGTACAGGAAATCGATTGGATTTTTTTAATATTGGTGGTTTAGCGAGACAACGTACACAAGAGTCATTATGGGGTTTATGGAATTACTATAGTTGGCGAGAAATTATGGTAAGGAGTAGTATTGTTACGGCTACTGTAATTGCCGGAATAA